>JAQGNS010000193.1 GCA_028291705.1 Nevskia sp. | reverse complement strand
GCCCACGCCTCAAACAGCGCCCGTTCGTCAGGGATAGATTCAGTCATGGCTTGCCTTTCGGGAACTCGAGTTCGATGGGATCGACGTACACCCGCAAGGTCACCTTCACCGCGCGGAGGATGCCCTTGCGGCGCTTGCGGGCGAGTTCCTTGATCCACCTGTCGGCGTAGTCTTTGTAGTGGTCGTCGAGAGTCCGCCAGGCCTCGCGCCGGGTACTTCGAACAGTCGTGTAGTCAAGCCACGTCGAGCCGCTGTGCGTCGTGTGCTGGATAGCCCAAAGAGTCGTCATGCAGTTCTTTCGTGAAAGTGATCAGAGGCGCGGGCGTGCACGGACATGTCCATCACGCTTTCAATGAAGACGCACGCCGCTTCAGCATTGATCGCGTTTCCGTAGGCGCGCAGGCGTCCCACTCGCGCGGGAGCGCCATGAGCCAGCGGGAATGTGCCGGGTTCAACTGGCCGCCACTTTCCATCCCTGCACAGGAGCCAGTCAGCAGCTCGCCAGAGGCCGTTAGTCGGGCCGGCTGCGGATTCGCCAGCAGCATCGCCGCATCCCGCAGTTGCAGGCCCCCCGCGTTCCTCGCCTGCCGTTGTTCCAGCGGCTCCGCCCCCGTTGTGTCGTTCGCACTCGGCGACGGCCAGCCGGCCAGCTCCACTGTCTTGCGGCTGCTGTCGTTGTTCCCCGCCTCGTTGTTCCCGTTCTGCGCTGGTGTGCCAGCCATCGGCGTGGGCCAGCCCGCCAGCTGCGCAAAAGCCGTTTCGCTCAGGGGCTTGCCGCGTTTCTGCTCCAGCCGCCAAGCCAGGAACTCCGGCGAACCGCTCGCGCCGTGCCAGTCCCTGGCCGCTGGCGTTGGCCACCCAATACAGGCGGTCTCTGATGTGCGGCGCACCGACGCCCGCAGACGGAAACGGGACCGCCCCGAAGGCGTAACCCAGGGCTTCCATGTCAGTGTGTACAAGGTCGATCCAAGGTCCTGCGTCCTTGCTCGCAACCTGCTCTCCAAAGACGCTTGCAGGGCGGCGCTGCGCAATGAGATGGTGGAATGCCGGCCACAGGTGCCGCTCGTCAGCAAACCCAGCTCCTTGGCCTGCCGCGCTGAAAGGCTGGCAAGGACAGGATCCGGTCCAGACTTCGCGGTCGTCGGGCCAGCCAGCGCGGCGCAAGGCAAGTGACCAGACTCCGACTCCAGCGAAGAAATGGCACTGGCGGTATCCAGCAAGCTCAGTTGGTCGAACATCCTCAATGCTCCTTTCGTCAACGTCGCCAGGCGCAATGTGCCCGGCGTCGATCAGGTTGCGTAGCCACTGCGCCGCGTATGGGTCGATCTCGTTGTAGTAGGCGGCTGACATCACGCCTTGGCGTCGCCAGTCGCAGCCAGCGCTACTCCCGGCGATCCCTCTTCGACCGGTCCAGCGCCGCCGGTCTCAGCTGCAGGCGTGTCTGGCGTCCTGCTGGGGAACGGCCAAGGCAGGCGATCGGTGGACGGAACCGGAGCCGCCGGGGTTTCAGCTGCGGGCAGTGCGGGGGTGGATTCAGGCATGGGGGTGTGGTTCATCACGCGGCACGCGCCGAAAGGCTGCGCTCGGCAACTGCGGTGACGCCCGGGAACAGCGGGCCGGCCTTCTTGAACGCGCGCGCCTGGGCGCCGAGGAACTTCTCGTCCGCGCACAGACACTGGATGGGGGCCTTGCCCTCGGCCACGGCCCGGACCAGCGTCATCAGGTCATCCACCTGAGCGGTGTAGTTCGTCCGGCCGGACACGCCAGACACCTTCGACAGGGCTGGCGCGGCGATGGGCATGGAGATCACTTCGGCGGTTTGGGCGGCGGCCTGGGCCTCGGCTTGGGCATTGGCGGCGGCCTCGGCCTGCTTGCGAGCCTGTTCCTCTGCCGCAGCCTGTGCCGCGCGGTCACCGGCTGCTGCGGCTGCTGCGGCCTCGCGCTGGGCCTTGGCGACCGCTTCCTGTGCTGCGCGCGCACGGCGCTCCTGCTCGGCCTGTTCGGCGGCAAGGCGGCGGCGTTCGGCGGCGGCCTCCTCTTCGGCCTTGCGCCGGGCCTCGGCTTGAATCCGCTCCTGCTCCTGCGAATAGGCGACCATCGGCCGCTTGCACGCAGACTCGGCCTGTTCCAGAAACTCCTTCGGGCCGCGGAACAGGCCGTTGATGGCTGTCAAGGCGGCGTTCAGCGGGCCGGTGATGGACGTGCGCTTTTCCTCCACCTGCTTCTGCAGCGTCTTGATGTTCTTCAATTCCTCGCCGGCCAGTTCGTACATCGCCGGGCTGTCGATGATCAGGTCCTGAGCGGAGGTGAGAGCGGCGCGCGCCTGGCCGGCAAGGATCAGGGCGGTGGATGCGTCGTAGGCGACGGTCCCGGCGGTGGTGGGTTCAGACATGGGAAAGCTCCTTGAAGTTCGGGGTGATTGCGTGGGTGCTGCAGAACGTGCGCAACGTGATGAGGGATGCGAACACGGCCCAATCCATCGGGCTGGCGTAGGTCTTGGCCTGGTAGTTGCCATCCGGCTTGAGCAGCACGCCGATGCGCTTCGTCAGCAGCGTCGTGCCGGGGATGGCCTTGGCGTACGCGGCAAGCTGGGGGCCGACGGTCGGGTAGAGGATGGCGCTCGACTTCAAGTCGACCACGGCGTCATCGCCACGGACCGCGCCATACCGATCAACGGTGCCGGCGTAGCCCATTGCCTGGTTGTGCATGCGCCCTTCGATCAGCGTCCACTTCACGGCATGCTCCGCGCTGAACTTGCGCCAGGCGCTGAGGTACGGGCCAAGGGCCGGGTCGAGCGATTCCTCATCCAGTTCGCCCAGGTCGTCGAGTTCGCAGGCTTTGTGGACGGCGGTTCCGAAGTCAGCGGCGGCGCGAAGGACGGCCGGGTCCACCATCTGCAGGTTGGACAAGGGCGCTAGAAGTTGCGTGACGCTCGGCACCGTCCGGCCTTCGAACGTGTACGTGTGCGACAGCTCGTCGAAGGTGAGGCTCATTTCAGCGCGTCCTTCAGAGCGACGAACCCGTCTTTCGTCAGGCCGTCCAGCGTGTCGCTCGCGTCGAGGCCGGCAGACTCGCGCGCCGCGGCGACTGTCAAGCCCTTGGCCTCGATCTTTTTGTTGATGTAGGCGATCTCACCGACAGACGCGGCCCCGGTGTCCTGCGCGGCCGGCTTCACTTTCGGCTCGACGTCGGTGACGCCTTCCTCGCCGGCCTCGGGCTTGGCCTTTGCTTGCGGCATGGCGACTGCCGGCTTGCCGGCGTGCGGCTGGCCGGACTGATCCTCGATCATCAGGTCCTTGCCTTCCATTTCCTCCGCAGTCGGCTGGCTGCCGGTCTGCTCGGGGAACGCTTTGCGCAGCGCCTGGGCCTCGGCGCACTTGGCGATCTGGCCGATGGGGCGCTTCTTCCACATCGCATTCGGCTCGCCGCTGTCGCCCTTGGATGCGTAGTTCTCCAGCCAGTATTCACGGGCCGGGAAGTCGCACACAATGCCGCCGACCAGGCGCTTTACCGAGACACGGCACCACTCCGGGTATTCGATGGTCTCGTCGACCCAGCGCTTGACGCGCCGGCCGCCGTCGTCTTCCCAGCGCTCGGCCTTGAACGACAGGGTTTTGGTCGGGCCGAACTCGGGGTCGCTGACGCCGGCGTATTCCTGCGTGCGCGCTGCCTGCGTGCGGTACAGCCCGACGCCGGGCATGATCACGTCGCGCATGGCCTTGATGTCCCAGCCGTTGTTGTCCTTCTGGCCGGTGCTGACCTTCATCGGCACGATATGGACGGGCTTCTGCATCGGGTCCAGTCCGGACGCCTTGCAGTACCCGAGCACCAGCTTGATTGACTGCAGCTGCGCGCCAGGGTAAAGGCTGGATTGCAGCACCTCGACCAGCTCCTGCTCAGTGATATTGGCCAGGGCGGTCTGTTCGCCTTTGACGAGTGCGTTCATGGTTTTCTCGGGTTGGAATTAATGAATGGCGCCGAACAGCGCGCCGGTCATGTAGAGCGCCGCAGCGATGCCGAGCGCGAAGATGATGGGTTTGGCGATGCGCCAGATGCGATCGGGCAGCTCGTAGAGCGCGTCGATTTCGAACTCCGGCTTGAAGCGCGGCGTCGGCTCGTGCAGGTGCGTATCCACATGCCTCCCGCGGTCGTTTTCAGTCACCAGGCCGCAGCGCTCTGCTGACATGCAAGCCACGCGGCCTTGGCGGCAGGTTGATCCAGCGCAGGCAGCCATCAGCGGACCCCCTGCAGGAACATCACAGCGACGGCCACGGTGATGACGACGCCAAGCCCGATGCCACCGAAGAACGTCTCGGTGAAGCCGTCGCGGATCGGATGCGGCAGCTTCGAGGGGCGCAGGCGGCGCTTCATGTCGCCTCCTTGGATTGCTGCTCTCCTAGGGCTGCGGCAGCTGCCCATGTGATTGCGCGGCGTGTGGCCGCCTCCTTGCCGCCTGCCGAGAAGTCACAGCCATATCCTTGAACAGCTCCGGGTACGAACGCGGTAGTCGCTTGGTCTTGTTCCGATATCTCGACGCGCATGTGCAGCTTCACAGCCAGCCGCAGCGCATCGCCGTCGTCGGTGAGCGGGTTCCAGAACACGACGTGCTGGCCCTTGAGGAACCGGACGAAACCCCAACCGTCCGGGCTCAGTTCGTCGGGCGCGGCAAACTCGGTGTAGTTGTAGCCAGCCGCTTTCGCCGCTTTCTCAAGCAGCTCTCTATCCGATGCCATTGCGTGCGGTTCGGTCATGCGGCACTCCGGCAAGCTGCACGATGGCGCTTGACGTTTCGGGCCTTGATGCTTGCACGCTTCGCCGCCATGCCGCGACCACGACGGCCGCCGTTCATGCTGCTGCCGCCGCCGCTACTGCCGCCGAGAGTTGGAGATGGAGCCACGGGCTGGGCGGCGACGCGATACGCTTCCATCGCGTGGCTGGCGGCGCCTATTGCCGCAACCATCGTTGCTGCCGCCATTCCGAGTAAGTTCTTGCGCATGATTTCTATCTCCTATAGGGGGGATTGGTTGCGGGGGAGGGCGGCGAGTTGAGCCTTCACATAGGCTTGCGCCTGAGCCTTCGCAGTGGCTTCATCCACCGGCTTTTCGTTGCAGGTGTTGCGGTGCTCAGCCAAGGTCGATACCCAGTACCATCCCTTGATCCCCGTGTGCCGGGTGCTGTGGGCGTAGACGGTTGCGTACCAATTCACGCCATCCGTGTAGTCGCTGCCACGCGGACCTGCGCCAATCGCCATCAGCCCAGTTTTCTTTGCATGCATCTTCCAGCGGAGGCGGGCGCTCATTCGCCACTCCCAGCTGCAGGCGTGGCTGTGGCAGGCGAGGGGATTGCGGGCACATCGGTGGCGCTGGCGATGCCATGCGCAGCCTCGATGGTCCGGACCATCGCGTGAAATGCCGCCCTGATGCCGGAGAACGGGCCCTTGCCGGCGACCTTCGACACGTACAGGACGTCAATCTGTTCATCGGTGAGGGGCTTGGTTTTGCCCTCGTCCCCCATTGCGCTGAAGGCGGCGACAAGTTCCGGTTCAAACGCTGGGTGGATGTTTGCGTCGATCAGGACCAATTCGGGGTGGACATCCTCGTAGCCTTCCGGGCGCTTCAGCTTCACGATCACGCAATCGCTGGAGGCGGCAAGCACCTGTTCCGCGCTGCCTGCTGTGGTGTCGACCGCGCTCATACCCGGCCTCCCGCAACCCGCTCAACGTCCATCTGCCGGAGCTGGGCCTGCATGGCCTTGCGGTTGTTCGTGGCGTACCAGCGCTCGCCCTTGTCGACGTTCGCCGCGACATCAGCCGCAATCCGCAGTGCCTCGACCCGCTCGCCCGGCTCGGCAAGGTCTGCGTGCTGGGAAACCGCTGTGCAGGCGTCCGTGGACATTGCCTCGAACGACATGCGCGGAGCGTTGCGCGCGCCGATCTTGATGCGGTAGGCGCTCAGCCGCTGGGCCTGCTCCGCGAGCCGCTCGGGCGTGTGGACGTTCGCTTCCATTGATCTGCTCCATCGGCCCTGTTTGTGGGCTTGGATGGAAGATTAGCGCCACGCTAACGTCTTGTCAATAGCGATGCGCTAATCTTTTTTGATACGATGGATTTGTGTCGTGCTGCACCTCCTCAGGATTGGGGAGCCGGCCAACAAAAAGCCGCCTCAATGGGCGGCTGGAGAGGAACCGATGGAGCGAGCTGCTACTGGCGTGACGTTTGATCTTGAGCTTCTAGGCTACGCAAAATTTTCTGTAGAGTTTCAATGGTCGGTCCGATCTGGTCTCGGGCGAGCGCTATATCTTGCGTGCTCTGGTCCTGAAAGCGCGTACGTAGAACTGCTGCCTGGCGAAGATGATCAACAGCGATCTCTATCCGATCGATCTTCTTGACCAAGATTCGCTCGATGGCTGGCAGGCCAAGCCGGGCGCGCTCCTGCGATATCTGCCTAGCACCCAAGGCCAAGGCCGCCGTGAGGGTGGCGATGTCAGGCTCCTGGAATTGAAGCTGGCACGGCCCGTCGCTGCTTTCGACATCGATAAACCCACCCCCGGCGCCTTCGAGAACGCCGACAGTTTGGGGAGAGGCGATCATCAGGGTTTTGCGCATCACTTCGTCAGGTTCGGTCAATCGGGCTATCGGCAGATGTACTGCCCATTGCTGGTGTAGCCGCACTGCTGCGCCGGTCGCACGAGCAGGGGCAGTCTGGTGTCTGCGCCCCTCGGGATTGAGCTATCAACCGTGGCGGCGGGCGGAAGGTGCAAGGGGTTCACGGTGCCAGGGCGCCCGGTATAGGGGTTAGTGTTGCCTTGGGTGCTGTAGTTGTTGTACGGGTTGCCATCCGGCGCGGTGCGGTTGTAGCCGGGGACGTAGGTGCCGTCGCGGCGCAAATAGCCTTGCACGTATTCATCGGCGAAAGCCGACACTGCGAGGAGCGCAGTGAGCAACAGCAGTATTCGTTTTTTCATCGGGTTTCCTTCAATGGACCCGCGATCCGCGCGGGCGCGGTACTACTAGCCGTCCTTGTCGTCCAAGAGGGACCGCTGCTTCAGCTGATCCCCAATCTGAACGGCAGCACGTGTGATGGCCTGGTTGCTGGCATGCGCTTCCTTTTCTGCCTTTGGGCTGTACCTGGCGAGAATCTCGGCACGCAGCTTTTTGGTCTTGGCGGCCATGAGCGCGGCCTGCTCCATGAGCGCATGTTTGTCGTCGTCCAGGAGCACGTTGAAGTCCGCCAACAACGCCAGGTGTTCGTCCGTCAGTTCATCAAGGAACGCTCCCTTGATCGGCTTGCCGGCGTCCGGGTGCGGCACGTCCATCCAGCCTTCCGGCTTGCCCATGGCCTTCTCGACGGACCGGGCCACGCCGCGGGACATCGCGCGAGGCTTCCCGGTTTTCGAGTCCTTTGAGGCATTGATCCACTGGCTGATCTGGGCAGGTGACTTGCCAATGAGCTCCGCAAGCGCATCTTGGGTTTTGGCCTCCTTCACGAGGAGGCGCAGGTTGTCGCGGTAAATCTGGTCGATGGTGGACACCCCCCTATTTCGTAGCGAAACGCTAAAAATACAAATTCGCGTGTCGCTATTGACTTCCGTTAGCGTGTCGCTAATACTCGGCGCCATGACGCTATCCGACTTCTTCGCAAAAGAGCATGGCGCGCAGTCCAGGCTTGCCAAGGCAATGCAGATTGCTGCACCCATGCTTAGCCAGTGGGCGTCTGGTGGAAGGCCAATTCCAGTGGAGCGATGCGCGGCCATCGAGACGGCCACTGATCGTGTGGTGATGCGGTGGGACCTGCGCCCGAACGACTGGTACTTGATCTGGCCGGAGCTGATCGGCGTCGAGGGCGCGCCATCTGTGCCCGCCATCGTCGCTGGCGAGAAACCCGCCGTCCTGCCCGCATCGGCGCCAAAGGCCAAAAAGCCGCGCGAAACCGAAAAGCCCGTCGCCTCTGGCGAAGAGCGCCGTGTCAAGACGACCCGCCGACTGGAGCAGCGCCGCGTGAACGGCGAGCGCCGCGACGGCAACGACCCGCGAACCACGGGCCTCAAGAAGCCGAGGGGAGCCTGACCAATGACCACAGCCGACACCTACCTGTTCGCGCTCCTGCTGGGTGCCGTCTTCGCACTGGGCGTGATGCTCGGGCGCGCGTGGGAACGCCGCAAGGGCAACGACCGCAGGAATAGCTAAGTGGCTCAGCCCCTCCAGCGCGGCTTCATGCGCACCTACCCAAGTCTCCCTCCGCACGGATTTCAGATTCCCGTGTGTTTGCTCACTGGCCTTCGGGCTGGTGGGCACTTTTCTGATGCGTCCCCCGCCAAGGCCATGTGCCACAGGGGTGCCTCCCGAGGCACCGGCTGCGGTGGAAGGGCGCATCAGAAAGGTCATGTTTTTCATCGTCTGCATGGCCTCTATTTTTTTGCCAAACCCAACCGGTTAGGCAACAGGTTAGACGGTGAGTTCTTTCTATCGAGGCACCCGATGGACCAACGCGAATTTCCGCTGCTTGTAAGGGCGAACGCCCCCAGCGCAGCACCCAATCAATGGATTCGATATGCGAAGACCTACAGGCAGGCCGTAAGGCTCGCCTGGAAACTGCGCGATCTGCCGTCAATGACGCGGCAACAACTCGCCACGGAGGCGCTGCTTTATCCGCAGCACGTCACGGACTACCTGCACGAAGACGACAGACCGTCGCGGCGAGACCTCCCCGCCGATGCTGTGGCCCGTTTCGAGAAAGTGGTCGGCAATTCGTTGGTGAGCCAGTGGCTGGCCTCGCATTCGCGGCTCACTGTGCTGGAAGAGTTGCAGGCCACCGGGGCGGTCGCATGAGCCAACCCATCGTCCCCCTGAGCGAGATCATCGAAGACGCCGGTGCGGCAGCCAAGGAAATGGCGCGCACGAAGGTGGCTGCGAAGTGTCCCTATCCGCCGCTGTCGGATGTGGCCGCACGGTGGCATGCAACGCTGCAGCGGTACCTGCTGGAGTATTCGGCGCTGCCTGAGACAGAGGGGAGCGCCAATTGGCTTCCCCAAGTTCCGACGCGGCAGCGGGTGGTCGCATGAGCGAAGCGATGCACACCCCGAGCGCCGCCGACATGGCTGAGGCAATCGCTCTGGCCGCCGATCTTGAGGCTCACTCCGATCGCGTGTTGGCCGATCGCGGGCCGTACAAAGAGTATGAATGCTGCGTCCTTGCCGCTGCGGAAATTGAAGGCTGGCTCTATGCTGCGCGCCGTCTCGATTCCGTTCGCAGGGCCCTGAAAAAGGCAATCGCGTCTGCGGCATGGCGCTTTACCGGCGAGTTTCATCAGCCGCTTCCTGCATGTCTTGACGGGTCGCCGGTCGTGACGATTCCCGGGGAGGGTGCCCAATGAGGCACGCCGCCACAATCGCCGAGCGCCCGGCTGAAGGCATGGCTGCCGCCATTGAGCCAGCCACGACTACGGACCACTTCAGTGCGCTGGTTCAGCGAAGGCTCGCAGCGAAGACGCGCGTAGTTGGCTTCGCTGCGATGTCTCCAGAGCAACGGAAAGAGCTCGCCAGTCGGGGCGGCAAGCGCCGCAGCGAACTCGGCGTCGGCCACCAGTTCACCAGCCAGGAGGCGGCCGCGGCGCAGCTTGCGAGTGGCGCGGCGCGGGTTGAGAACGGCTTCCAGGAGTTGGGCGTGAACCTCTCCGACTTTGATTCGCTCGAGCAAATGCAAGATGCCGTCGAGAAGTATCGGTCCCACCGCTCTGGAGCGGCGCGACGCGGCATAGGCTTCGAATTCACCTTCTCGCAGTGGTGGTCCGTCTGGAAAGAGTCCGGCCGTTGGGACCAGCGCGGTTGCAGCGCCGCTGATTCGTACGTCATGGCGCGCCCTCGCGACACCGGTCCTTACAGCGTCGGCAACGTCTACATCACCACGCTGTCGCAGAACTTCGTTGAGTCGTGGGAGACATCCCCCAATCGCATGGCCCACCGCCGCAAGGCGACTGCGCCCGTCGTTCCTTCCAACACCTGAGGCTATTTGGTGAACTCAATGCCAGCCCAGACCTCGACCTCTGCTCAGCCGAAACCGGTTACCCGCGGCAAACCCTTCGAACACAGGGGTGCTGTATGTCCTACAGGAGGGGCGCCGCAGCATGGCCGGTGACTGGATCAAGATGCGCGGCAACCTGTGGGACGACCCGCGGGTAGGCGCGCTGGCTGATGCCGCGGACAGCACGGAAGCCGCCATCGTGGGCGGGCTGTACTGGCTTTGGGCAACGGCTGACCAGCATACCGAGGACGGCATCCTGCCGGGCCTGTCCCTGCGCCGCATCGACAGCAAGACCGGCATTCCAGGCCTGGGCGCAGCGCTGGTCTCCATCGGCTGGATAGCGGAAGTTGACGGCGGCATCCGCATCGAGCGATTCGAGGAACACAACGGCGCATCGGCCAAAAAGCGCGCTGTAACGGCGAAGCGCGTCGCAAACCATCGAGGCGGTAACGATGACGTAACGCCACCAGCGTTACCGGATGAAGCGGGCGGCGTTACAGATGCGTTAGCTAGAGAAAGAGAAGAGGAAGAGAAGAGGAAGAGAGATTCCGAAGCTATCGCTTCGGGCGGCGAGCCGCCAGCCGATCCAGCAGCCATGACCAAGGCTGAACTCTGGAAAGCAGGGAAGTCCGTTCTTGCCGAACAGGGAATGCCGGCGGACCAGTGCGGTTCGTTCGTCGGAAAGCTGTGCAAGAACTGGACCGATGCCGTGGTGATCGAGGCTGTCCGCGCCACCGTCGTCAAGCGCCCGGCCGACGCGGCTGAATTCCTCGTTGCCACCTGCCAAGTCCTGGCCGGCACTCGCAAACCGCAACGCCGCCCGACCAGCCATTCCGGCCTGGCCGAAAAAAACTATTCCGAAGGGGTGAAAGCTGATGGAACACTCGTCTGAACAAATCCACCGTGCGGTGGCTGCTGCCCTCACGCCGGCGCCGGCTGGATCGCTGTACACGGTCCTGGAGCCGCGCGGCGCCATCTGCCCGGAGCATGGCGGGTACACATCAAAGGGCACCCGCTACACGGTGGGCCGCGGCCGGGAAATCTGGACGCCATGCCCCGAGTGCGCGGAGCTGCGGCGGGCCGAGGAACGCGAGGCGGCTGAAGCCGACCGGCTGACGCGCGAGCGTGCGCGCATGGAGGAAATGCTCGGGCGTGCCGCAATCCCGGTGCGCTTCATCGGCCGCAGCTTCGACAACTACACCGCCGACGTGCCGGCGCAACGGGCAGCGCTGACCGCCGCAAGGGACTACGCAGAGAACTTCAGCCGGCATGCCCACAGCGGCGAGTCGCTCTTGATGCTGGGCAAGGCCGGAACCGGCAAGAGCCACCTTGCAGCTGCAATCCTGCAGGCGATCATGCCGGCGCACTGCGGCATGTACACCACGGCGGCCGATGTGATCGAGATGGTCCGGGAAACGTGGCGCCGTGACAGCGAGAAGTCGCAGGCTCGGGTGCTGCACCTCCTGACGACCGTTCCGCTGCTGGTCATTGACGAAGTTGGCGTGCAGTACGGCACCGAGAGCGAGCAGAACACGATGTTCCAGATCATCGACCGGCGCTACCGCGATCGGCGCCCGTTGATCCTGATGGCGAACCTGCAGCCGACCGAACTCCAGGCGCTGCTGGGCGACCGGATCTTCGACCGGCTGCGCGAGGTGTCCAAGGTCGTCGGCTTCGAATGGGACAGCTACAGGCCGCAAGCGCGTCGGGAGTCCTGAGCATGGAAATCAGCTTCACCGCCATTCAGCAGCTGTGCAACGTCTGCACCGCCACCGGCTGCTGGCACTGGAAAGGCGGCGTCGCCAGTGGCGGCGTCCCGCAGATGCGGGCAGGACCAGGGACCGGTCCGATCAAGCCTGTACGCGCCGTGGTGTTGCAGATGCTCGGCAAGTGGCGGCAGGGCGACCACCTCATCGCCACGAACACCTGCCGCAGCCGTGACTGCGTGGCGCCAGAACACGTCTGCTGGCTCACGCGCAAGGAATTGCAGCAGCGGACGGCCAAGGAGACGCGCTACGGCGAGTGCCCGGAACGACGGCTCGCCATTTCCAAGGTGCAGCGCGCGAGATCACCGCGAACCATCGAGATGGTGCGGGAGATGCGGGCCAGCGGCCTGTCCACCAGGGCGGCAGCAAAGGTCTACGGCTGCGCCCAAAGCACGGCGGCGCTGATCATGTGCGGCGGGATGTGGAAAGACCACCAGAACCCATTCGCCGGATTGGGGGCGCGATGAATGACCTACGCCACACCGGAGACCCTGCTGCCGCACTACGTAATGGTGGCGAAGATGGACAGAGCCTGGGCCTGGAAGCGGGTTCAGGAGCTGGCAGCAGCGTCCTCGATGTACGCGGACCTGCCGCGGCTGCTGACCGACGCAATGCGATCTTCGCCATCGACCCCGGCACGACCGAATCCGGCTGGTGCATCGTCCACGGTGCGTACGTCGAGGATAGCGGAGTGATGCCGAACGGGCAGCTGCTGAACCGCCTTCAATCCGACTACGTAATGCAGTCGATGATGACGAGCAACGGCCGGCTCGCAGTCGAAATGATCGCGAGCTACGGCATGCCGGTAGGCCGCGAGGTGTTCGAAACCTGCGTCTGGATCGGCCGCTTCAAACAGGCATGGTATTCGCCCGACGAGGTGATGCTGGTGTACCGCAAGGACGTGAAGCTACACCTGTGCGGATCGCCGCGGGCGAAGGACCCGAACGTCCGCCAAGCGCTGATCGACCTGTACCCGGCAACTGGAGGCGGCAAGACGCCTCAGATCGGCACCAAGGCAAAGCCTGGCCCGTTGTTCGGCGTTACCTCGCACGCATGGCCAGCACTGGGAGTGGCGTTGACAGCGCAACACCAGCTGGCAGGGAGCGTTCTGTGAAGGTCTACATCGCTGGTCCGATGACCGGAATTCCCGACGCGAATTACCCGTTCTTCAACAGAATCGCCGCCGCGCTGCGCGATCGTGGACACGAGGTGATCAATCCTGCCGAAAACCTCATGCCGCTGTGCAACACCTGGGCCGGCTTCATGCGGATGTCGATCAAGCAAATTGCGACAGTCGAGGCGCTGGTGATGCTGCCCAAGTGGGAGAACTCGCGAGGCGCGCGGCTTGAGGCGCACATCGCGAAGGAACTCGGCATGCCCATCTACTCGCTGCGCGACATGTTCCCGGAGGGTGCATGACCCGCCCCACGCAACTCCCCATCGAAGGCCTGCCCGAAGCGCCCGAGTCCGAGCGGGCAGAGCTTGTGCTGGATGGCGAATCGTTCGACTTCGAGCCGCATGACCGCAATTGTGATTGGCCGATGCCGCCGATCAAGGCATGGGCACCGCGGCCGCGCACGGGATTGCTGGACATGCTGAGGGGCCGGAAGCCGTGAGCGACATCCTCCTGCGCGTAGAACTGCACACCGCGGAGCAGGCGCACCTCGCACTTGCGAAGCACGCATGGCCGTGGGCCAAGGAGCAGATGCGCCAAGGCCGCGAGCTGGTGGCCGAGTTTCGGCTGCTGGACGACGCGATCACTGAAGCCCAGCGCGGCTACCTGCATGGCGTGGTGCTGACGGAAATTGCGCAGTTCTGCCGGGCCAACGGAGAGCAGTACCCGATGCCAGTTTGGAAGGAGTGGTTTCGGGACAAGTACCTGGGCTTCAAGGTGGTGACCTACGTCGACCCGTTCACGCGCCGCAAGTTGCGCCGCCGGGTGCGGGTCAGCACGGAAGACCTGGGCGTGCGCCGGCTCGCGCGCTATATCGACGAGGTGATCGCCTTCGCCGCGACGGACCTGCACTACACAGTGTCCGAGCCGCTGCCGCCGCACTTGAGGCCGCAGCGCCGCGCGAAGAAGACTGAAACCGTTGACGCCGAGACTGGCGAGATTTTGGAGGGCTCGTCCGCATGAATACGCATCAAACCGTGGGCGGCGTTCCTATTCCCGCCGCCGCAATCGTGGTGACTTGGCCCAA
Organism: Nevskia sp.; assembly: GCA_028291705.1. Classification (GTDB taxonomy): domain Bacteria; phylum Pseudomonadota; class Gammaproteobacteria; order Nevskiales; family Nevskiaceae; genus Nevskia. Next base: position 41,144 of record JAQGNS010000193.1, on the reverse strand, counting down.
GTGGCTGCCGTGGCTGGGCAAGCCCTCGGCGCAGCAGGTGCGGCTGGTGCCCTTGCAGGTGGTCGACTTCTTTCCGACGACACGGTGATCACCGCGCGCACCTACCAGCGCGGCAACAGAGGAAATGAATATGAAACTGACCAACAGCATCCGCGATGCTTTCGTGCGCGCGGCGATGAGCGACGTTCCGGAGATCGACTACGACGAGCAGATCCGCGCGACGGTGGTTGCCGCTTCGCTCGCCGCACTCCCGCCTGCCGTGCGGAAGGTGTACGCGGACGAGACCACACGGCCATATCTCGAAACGACCTTTCGCCGCTACGGCAGCGTGAGCGTGGCAATCCCCGGCTACGGTCGCTATGGCGACGAGCCGCAGCCGGTACTGTCGAAGTCGGACGAGTCGAAGATCAATGGACTGGTGGAAAAGAACGACCTGCAGGCAGTGAGCCGCAAGGATCTGTCGGCCAAGCTGCGCGGCGCGGCATACGCGGTCACGACGCGGGGCGCGCTCGCCGAGATGCTGCCCGAGTTCGAGAAGTACCTTCCTGCCGACGAAGCCGCCGCGAATCGCGCGTTGCCGGTGATCGCCAACATCGTCGCCGATTTCACGAAAGCCGGCTGGCCCAAGGGCAAGGCCAAAGCCAAGAAGGTCGTCGCCGCCTGAGCCATCTCACGCTGAGACCCGGGCGCAGCTACCAGCCCGGCGAATTGGAGAACGACAGATGACTCTAGACGAAATGTTTGAAGCGGCGACGGACGAGTTCCTGAAATTCGACCGCATCGAAAACCCACGGCACCCAGCGCCCGACATCTGCGCCTTCCTGATGCTGTATGACCTCGTGCCGACCATTGGTGCCCGATCGGGGAAACCGGTGGATGTGGTGGCTTGCGCGGAGCACGACGAAATCTACCTCGCCACGGACTGCGACATGTTGGCCAAGGTGGCAACGCCAGAGATCATCCGCGACCTTCATCGCTGCGGGGTTCGATACAGCGAGGAATACGACAGCCTGTGCATGTTCGTCTGACCATGTCCTTCAGCCGCCCCTACACCAAGCCCATGCGCGCACGAGACATGCCAGTGCCTGATATCCCGCCGCGCCTGTACCGAGGGGTGGACTTCTCCGCCTGCAACGACACGCCCATGACCATGCCGAAATCGCCCCGCGCCAAGAACCGTGCCGTTCTGAACCTGGCACGCATGCAGCCCTGCCTGCTGCAAAGCCCTGTGTGCCAGCCGGAGCCGGAAACGACTGTCGCCTGCCATGGCGCGGGGGTGGCGAATGGCAAGGGCCTTGGCTACAAAACTGGCGACCAAAACACCGTGTGGGGCTGCTGGGCATGTAACGACTTCACGGATGCCTACAACGGTGCGACGGCTGAAGAGAAGGCCGCTGTCTTTGCTGCTGGCCACGTTCGGCAAGTGGAAGCGTGGGCGCAGATCGCAGCTGACCCAATGGCCCGCCCGTGGAAGCGCAACGCCGCGAAGTGGGCGCTGGAACAACCGAAGGGAACGCCGTGAACGACCCATTCTCAGAACTCGCGCGCCCCATCGTGGACCGGCCGGGCGAAACAAGGCGCACCGCTGGCGCCGGCCACCTCGCCGAGGAAAAGAGGCGCAGGGAAGCGGCGGGCGGCCGTGTGCACCTCATGGAAGACGACGAAGAGCCAGACCCGTTCGACGGGCAAACATCCGAAGCGTAACGAGGACGAGGAAAACAAACATGTGGGACTCAGCCATGGCAACACAAGAAGATCGGCCTCCGACCATCCAGGAACGCTACCAGCGCGCCAGCGCCACCAGCGACCTGACGTTGCGCGATGGGCCCTGCGATGCGCACCTGCTGCTCGCCGCGGCCTATTCGGTAACCGAGCCCGTGTACGGCGACATGATGCCCAACGGTCGGCGAATGGTGGTGGCCCGTCTCATCTTTCCGGAAAAGGTGATGGCGCTGCGGGTCTACCGGTTGCGGATGGAAAGTGACCTGGCCGGACTTCGCGACCTGGCGGAGGAGGCGGGGACGTGGATCACCGGCTGGACTGCCAACCGCAGGACCACGCAGGGTCCTAAGATCGTCGGCGTGGCTGCGAAGGACCTCGCCAAGAAGGTGCTGCTCTGGTGGGCCAGGCCGACCTGCCACGCGTGCGAGGGACGGAAGCACCCGACAATCCCGGGCACGCCGTACCTGGACTACACCCGGGACTGCGAGAGCTGCCACGGCACGGGCGTTTCGCCGCTGGAACGCCTGCTGCAGCCGCATGAAGGAAACGACGCGCGGCGCCTGACGGAAGAACTGAACCGGCTGTCCGCTATCGTTTTTTCGGACATGGCGCGGTTGATGCACGCGAAACTGGAGCTGTGAGCAACACAAGCTGATGAAAACGGCACTCAACATTTGACAACACTTGCGGTTGAGCCATAGAATCCGCGCACGCGATCAATTCCCCGTTCGGGGAGCATAAAAATTAGCGGCTACCCATCGAGGGAAAGCCGTCCGCAGAAGAATCCTGATTCGCATGAGGCTTTGGCGCTCCCGGTTCCCGGACACATGTTTCCGGTGGCTGGGAGAAAGCGCAACCGCTAGGCCAGCGGGCCGAGGCCTCAGTCGAGTCAGGATTCCCCCAAGCCGCTCGGAGCGATCCCGGCGGCTTTCGTATTTCTGGCGGGTAGTTCAACAGGCAGAACACCGGCCTTCGGGTCGTCGACGCGGGTCTCGGGAACCGCCCCGCCTCCGTTCCACGCGGTCAAGCTCACGGGCTGAGTCCGGGGCCTTCCAAGCCTTCGAGAGCAGGGTTCGATTCCCTCTGACCGCTCCACCACCAAAGGCCGCCCATGCGCTTCGAACTGAGATTCGGAAATGGCGCATGGCGCCTCTTTGACACCCACGCATACACCACCGTACGCACCTTCTGGCTTCGCCGGGACGCTGCGGAGGCTGTGGACATAGCCAACGAAGAGACGCAACCGATTTCTCCTACCCGGCGGCACTAGGCTGGCATATCTGACCGTGCGCTGGGGCCCGAAGGGGCAGGTACACCTCGATCCGGGCGGGGAGTATGCCTATCCCGGAGCCACGCCATGAAAAGCTGTCCCTGCACCTGCGGCTCGACCTATTCGCTGCTCGAGCACGAGCTCGCCACTGCCACCACATGGCGCTGGTGCTGGGATTGCCGCAAAGCCGTCGCCAAGGCCCAGGGCCCGTACAGCGACCGCACGATCGAACAAGCCAACCAGAACTGGAGAGCAGCATGCGCCGTCCCCAATCCCACCACAACCACCAGTGCGCCCCAGCCGAATGGCGCCGCACTCCTGACATGACTGGCAGCTACGAAATGGACGCCGTGATCATCGCCACGAAGAACAAGGACATGGCCGACCGCCTGAAGGACCACCTGGTGAGCGACAGCGCCTACCAGCGCAAGACCGGGTACGGACGCACATGACCGGCGACATGGAGCAGCTGCAGCGAGAGGTGGCAGAGCTGAACCGCCGGCTCAAGACCGTCGAGGAATTCGTGGTGCACCAGCGCCCCATCGTCAACGGCGAGCGGATCCACTCCGAGCGGGACGCGCACTACGCACGCGGGTTCGTTGCGTTTCCTACGCCGTTTCGGGCCAATGAGAACGGCGCGGCGTCCTGACCATGGCAACGAAACAACGCAAGCCGGCCCCCAAGCCGCCCCTGAAACCAACCAAGCCCAAAGCGAAGAAGCCAGCCAAGGCAACGGCGGAAAAAAAAACAGCGGCTGAACCCAACCCAGTAGGGCGCCCAAGCTCCTACAGGGCGGAGTACGTCGAACAGGCCTACAAGCTGTGCCTGCTGCTCGGGGCCACAGATGAAAAGCTGGCGGAATTCTTCGGCGTGAGCAAACCGACGGTGCTCGCATGGAAGGAAGAGTTTCCGGAATTTCTTGCCGCCATCAGGGAAGGAAAGGACATTTCCGACGCGAATGTCGCGAGATCCCTGTACCAGCGCGCCATCGGCTACAGCCACGCTGAGGACGATATTCGCACGGTGAGCGGGCCCGCCGGCACTGGCTCTGAGATCGTGATCACCCCCACGGTGAAGCACTACCCGCCCGATACCCAGGCGGCGAGCCTGTGGCTGCGCAACCGGCAACCGGCGGTGTGGCGCGACAAGGTGGAGTTGGTGCACAGCGGTGATGAAGAGAACCCGCTGATCGTGAAGCTCACCGCGGCGTCAAGCGACCTGCTGGCGAAGATCAAAAGCGCCTGAGTTGTAACGGAAGTGCCGGAAAACGCGGGTTTTGACCGCCAACCTGTAACAACGAGGTGAAGCACCTGGACATGCCGCTGCGCGAAGTCGTGCAGTGGTGGGACGAGATCGACAAGGCCGGGACGTATCTGCCGGGGATCCGGGCGCTGGCCCAGGTGGACCGGTTCTATCTACTGGTGAAGTGCTGCCGGCGCCACGACTTGCTTCATCCCTGGACCTACGACCGGTGCCGCGAGGTGGAAAAGGCGCCGAACGGCTTCCTCGATCTCTGGTCCCGCGAGCATGGGAAGAGCTCCATCATCACCTTCGGCGGTGCCGTCCAGCGGATCCTGAACGATCCGGAGGTGACGATCGGAATCTTCAGCCACGTCAACGAAATCGCAGCGGCGTTCCTGAAGCAGATCAAGACGGAGCTGGAGAGCAACGAGGTCCTGAAAGCCGCGTTCCCAGACATCCTGTGGGAAAACCCGCAGAAGCAGGCCAAGCAGTGGAGCGTCGAGGGCGGCCTCATCGTCCAGCGCAAGGGCAACCCGAAGGAGGCGACGGTCGAAGCCTCGGGCTTGGTGGACGGCCAGCCGATCTCCAAGCACTACAAGCTGCGCATCTACGACGACGTCGTGACCGACAAGTCGGTGAGCACGCCCGAGCAGATCCAGAAGACCACCAACGCATATTCCCTCAGCCAGGCGTTGGGGCAGGTCGACGGCGAGGAATGGATGATCGGCACGCGCTACAGCTACGCCGACACCTACGAATGGATCCTGAAGCGAGGCTCCCTGAAAGCGCGTGTCTACCCGGCCACCAAAGACGGACTGCGCGACGGCGAGCCGGTGCTGTTCACGAAGGAAGAGTGGGAGAAGCGCAAGCTCAAGCACACCGACAGCGACATCGCCTGCCAGTACCTGCAGAACCCGCTGTCCGGCCAGCAGCGCATGTTCGACATCCGCGATCTGCAGGTGTACGAGGTGCGGCCCGAGATCATGGCGGTCTACGTGCTGTGCGACCCGGCCCGCAGCAAGAAGAAGGATTCGGCCAACACGGCCATCATGGTGGTGGGCGTGGACCACGCCATGAACAAGTACCTGATCGACGGCTTCAACCACAAGATGGACCTGAAGGAGCGCTGGGAAGGCTTCAGCAGGATGTACGTCAAGTGGAAGCAGGCGCCGGGCGTGCAGCGGGTGGTCATGGGCTACGAGGCCTACGGGGCGCAAGCGGACCTCGACTACTTCCAGGAGCAGATGAAGCTGCCAGGCCGGCCGCGATTCGACGTGGTGGAGCTGTACTGGCCGCGTGACGGCGAAGGCTCGAAGACCGACCGGGTGCAGCGCCTTGTCCCCGACGTCAAGAGCCACAAGGTGTTCCTGCCGTACGAGACCGACCAGACCAAGCTGACCAGCCTGCAGCGGCGAATGATCCAGAGCGGCTACGAATACCGCGTGGCCCAGCCGATCCGGCGCAAGGACGAAAACGGCGTGGTGTACGACCTGTCCGAGCAACTGAAGATGCAGATCCACTACTTCCCTTTCGGCGGCCTGAAGGATGCGGTGGACGCCTTTGCACGAATCTACGACTGCGAGCCGCGCGCGCCGAACACGAGCGAGCCGCGGTATGCCGAGCCCGAGCACCCATGACCGAGGACTGACCATGAACATGCCGATGAACCGAGACGAACAGACGCGAGCGGTCGAGGTGGCAATCCGTGAAATCTGCTTGGCTCGCGGAGAGCCGCCGCTTGCTTACGTCAAGGCGTGGCTGATGCTGAAATTCTCATTCGCAGGGAAAGTCTGATGGCAACTGTCAACCCCAACAACCTCGGCAACGACGTCACCTACCGCCAGCTCAGCTGGCTGGACATGGTCACCCGTGCATGGGGCACCGAATGGCGCGCACCCGACCACGGCGTCTACGAATTCACCGGCCAGCGCAAGTTCGACAGCACGGACATGGGCAGGACCGGCTTCTACAACGGCGGCATCCCGCCCCAATCTTGAAAGACCGTATGACCATCACCGAAATCTACAACGCAGCGTTTGCCCACTCGCACGAGGCTGGCCTGCAGGCTGTGTGGGACGCGGCCGTGGCGGCCGTCAAAGCCGAAGCGGAGGCGCTGGAAACCGAGTTCAAGGCAATGATGGAAGACCCGGCGCCGGCAGCTCCGCCAGACCCGCGCCCTGTCGTGCCCGATCCGTTGCCGGTGGTCGACGCAGGCCCGCGCTTCACCGACACCGTATGAACCACGACGTCCACGTCATCGAGCGCGCCGACTCCGGAATGGAGAACGAGGTGCTCGCCATGGAAAAGGCCAAGGAAGTCGGCGACACCCTGAGCCGCCACTATCCCGGCCACCTGTGGGCCGTCAGCTGGCAGGGTGGCGTGCTGGTGGTCAAGAACCTGGCGATCAGCACGTTCTACGGCTTTGTCCTGAAGTACGCCGACAGCCACTCGGCCAAGCACCTCGCCAAACAGGCCGTGCTGGCCGGTGGTGAACTGCTCGAGCGCGCCGGGATGAAGGTCGGCAGCTGGGACGGGCAGTTCGCCGCGAAGCTCGAAGGTAGCGACCCGCGGTTCTTCCAGCCGACGCCGGGCCACTGATGGACCGCCTGACGCAGGAGCTCGGAGAGCGCACGGTGATGTCCGGTGCCAACGAGCGCGCCGGCCCTGGTGCCCCGTTCCTGCCGGTGGACACGCCGCTGGCCCGACTTTCGTACCTGGACGATCCTGACGACGAAGCAAGCCGGGTCGAACTGGCCCGCCAGATGCGCATCAAGAAGGCGCGCGAGCAGGAATTCGCCGAGCGCCTGAACAACCACCACGACGTGTGAGGCGGCAATGAACCTGAACGACTTCGACAAGGTGAGTGAACTGCGGATGGAGCTTGGGCGGGCCTTGAAAACCCTGCGCCTCTTCGAAACGTCAACGCTTGAGGCCATTCCGACCACTGCATTCCTCCCTCATGGGGACTGCGGTAGCCAACCCGGCTCCGTGGTGGATCTGCTTCCTGTCCCCCGCTCCGTCGTGGTCAGCGCCGCCAAGCGCGAGGTCGACGAGCTGGTCAACGAGCTGCTGCAGTTCGGCGTCACGGTCGAATTCGGAGAAGCATGAACGACCCGGACAACAGCCCGCCAACCTCGCAGACCGAAGGCGGGGGAGGTGACGAGCCGGGCGACGAGTGGCTGCAGCTGGCCCAGCACGCTTACCGGTCGTCGACCAGCTACGTCGACACCAACTATCGCAAGACGTGGGAGGACAGCATTCGCGCCTTTCACTCGCAGCACGCCTCGGACTCCAAGTACACCAGCGCCAGCTATGAGAAGCGCTCGCGACTGTTTCGCCCCAAGACGCGCTCGGTCATCCGCAAGAACGAGGCAGCCGGCGCCGCGGCGTTCTTCTCCAACCTGGACACTACGACGGTCTCGGCCGTTGACCAGTCCAACAAGTTGGAACAGGCCAGCGCCGAGATCATGAAGGAGCTGCTGCAGTACCGGCTCACCCGGTCGATCCCGTGGTTCCAGGTCGTGCTCGGCGGCCTGCAGGATGCGCAGACCGTGGGCGTGGTGTGTTCGCACAACTACTGGAAGTTCAAGGGCGGAAAGGCGCCACCGCAGGCACCTGGTGGCGACGTGCCGATGCAGATGGAGCAGGCCGAGCAACCAGCCGAAGCCGAGGCAAAGCCGCTGATCGACAAGCCTTGCGTGGACCTGATCCCGGCCGAGAACCTGCGCATCGATGCTGGCGCCGACTGGACCGACCCGATCAACTCCAGCCCGTACGTCATCCACCTCATGCCGATGTACGTCATGGACGTGAAGCAGCGAATGATCGACGGCGACTGGGAGCCGATGGACGACGGCGCGATCAGAAACGCGATCCAGGGCCGGGGCGACACGACGCGCGCGGCCCGCAACAAGGACCGGCAGGACCCCTACGAGGGCGACAACAAGTCGGTGATGGATTACGAGGTGGTCTGGGTGCAGCGCCACATCCACCGCAAGGATGGCGAGGACTGGGAGTTCTACACCCTGGCCGACCATGCGATGCTGACCGAGGCAAGGCCGCTCAGCGAATCCGTGTTCCACGGCGAGCGCCCGTACGTGATGGGCTGCTGCATCATCGAAACCCACAAGATCTACCCGGCCGGGCTTCCGGTGCTGGGAAAAGGCCTGCAGGACGAGGCCAACGAGGTCGTGAACCAGCGCATGGACAACGTCAAGCTGGTGCTGAACAAGAAATGGTTCGTCAAGCGCGGGCGCGACGCGGACATCGGCGGGCTGGTGCGCAACGTGCCGGGCGGCGTGGTGATGCTCGAGGACCCGGAAAAGGACGTGCGCGAGATCACCTGGCCGGACGTGACCGCATCAGCGTACGAAGAGCAGTCCCGCATCGACACCGACATGAACGACCTGCTGGGGAACTTCTCCCCGGCCCAGGTCATGGCGGACCATGGAATCAACGGCCCGGCGCGCAATATGGCGCTGCTCGGGCAGTCGGCGGGTACGCTGGTGGAGTACCTGCTGCGCACGTACGTCGAGACCTTCGTGCAGCCGGTCCTGCGCCAGCTGGTGAAGCTGGAGCAGCACTACGAGACCGACGAGGTAATCCTGGCGATCGCGGCGAAGAAGGCCAAGCTGTTCCAGAAGTTCGGCATGGACACGGTGACCGACGAGATGCTGAATCAGGAGCTCACCCTCACCGTGAACGTCGGCATGGGCGCCACCGACCCGCAGATGCGGCTGCAGAAGTTCATCAGCGCGACCAGCTCGATTGTCGGAATCATGGAGAAGAAGATCATCGGCATCAACATGCAGGAGATCGCCAAGGAAATCTACGGGATGGTCGGCTACCAGGACGGCAGCCGGTTCTTCACCAACGACAACCCGCAGGTGGCGCAGCTCACCCAGCAGCTGCAGCAGGCCATGCAGATGATCCAGCAGTTGAACCAGAAGGTGCAGGAGAAGCAGACCGCGCACCAGGTGAAGCTGGCCGCCACGAAGATGACGACCGAGGCTCGGTCGATGGACACTCGCGTCAAGGAAGACGGCCTCAACTCGCGCGCAGTCGTCACCCACCTGCGTGCCATCGAGGAGCACCGTTCTGACCAGACGCATGCGCACGCTATGGCCAACCGTGCACCGACCCCGATGGCGATGCAATGAGCGAAGAGCGCGAAGAGTTGCTGGAGAGAGCCGTGTTCGGCAAGGAGGTCGAGGCCTTCCTGGGTTCGAACGTCGGGCGCTATGTCCTGGCCAAGGCGAACGCGCAGGCCGCGCGCGCCGTGGACGCCTTCAAGAACGTCGATCCGCACAACTCGGGAGCGGTCCAGAAACTGCAGAACGACATCAAGGTCGCCGAGAACATCATGGAATGGCTCACCGACGCGGTCAGCCAGGGCCTGCAGGCGATCGACATCATCGACAGTCCAGATTAACCCACATCAACCACTGAACCGAAGCCGCCTCTGTGCGGCTTTTCCTTTTGGAGAAACCCTATGAGCAAGCTCTTGAAATCCCTGCTGATCCCGTTCCTGAACCTGCAGCTGCGCGCTGTGGAAGGCGAGGGCGGCGCGGATGACAGCGAGGCGGTTGGCACCAACAACGACGCGCGCATTGCCATGTTGAACGGCATCGCCGACGGCAACGACCGCGGCCGCGCCGACGAACTGGCCGATGTCAACGACGACGACACCACGTCCACTTTCACGCCACCCGCAGGCGAAGAAGAGCCGGCTGGCGGCGAGGCTGAGACTGCCGAACAGATCGAGGCGCGAGAGGCCACCGACGCGCAAGCCGCAATCGACGCTGCGGCAGCCGCCGCCCCGGCGCAAAAGTACAAGCTGAAGGTGAACGGTCAGGAGATCGAGCTCACCCTGGATGAGATGCGGGAGCGGGCCCAGAAGGTCTCCTCCGCCGACGACTACCTGCGTGAGGCGGCCCGGATCAAGAACGAGGCCACCCAGCAACAGAAACAGGCTCCATCGAAAGACGAGCTCAAGGTCGATGACGACCTAGCCCTTGCCCGGGCGATACAGATGGGCGACGAAAGCGAAGCGGTAGCGGCAATTCGGAAACTCCGGTCGACAGGTCCATCCGTGGACGACCTGCGCAACACGGTTAACGAGCAGCTCAACTTCAAAGAGGCGATCTCGAAATTCCAATCGGAATACGCGGACCTCACCGGCGATCCCGTCCTTCACAAGCTCGTCTTGGACAAGGACCGGGAACTCATCGCCTCTGGGGACCGCCGCCCGTACTACGAGCGCTATTCGGAAATCGGCAACAACGTGCGCGCCTGGAAGGGCTCGCTGGTGAAGCCGACCGCCGATGCACAGGCGTTCGCGGACAAGAAAGATCGCAAGGCCTCGGCCCCGGCTGTGCCCGCGCAAGCGGCAGGGAAGACCCAGCAGCAGGTCGTCGAGGACAAAGAAGAGTCCACGTCCGATGTCATCGCCGGGATGGCCGCCAAGCGCGGCGGGCCCCAGTGGATGCAGGGACAGCGTTAAACAAAGGAGCCTGAAATGGCCGGTCAAGTTTGGGCTGTCAACAGCCTGGGCGGGTTCATGTATTCCCGCCAACTCTCCAACGTGCTGCGGATGAGCGTGCAACCGCTCGTGAAGTTCCGGCAGTTCTGCGACGTCCGCGACGCTTCCCAGCAGGGCAAGAAGAAGGGCGACGTGTTCACCTGGGACGTCTTCTCTGACGTCGCAACCGCCGGCGGGGTGCTCACCGAAACGAACACCATGCCGGAAAGCAACTTCACGATCGTGCAGGGCACCCTGACGATCACCGAAGCTGGCAACTCGGTTCCGTACTCCGGAAAGCTGGACAACCTGTCCAAGTTCCCGGTGCAGGAGCTGATCCAGAAGGTGCTGAAGAACGACGCGGTGAAGACCTTCGACCGCCTGGCCTGGACGCAGTTCAACGCGACCCTGCTGCGCGCGATCCCCACCGGCGGCACCTCCACCAGCGCCATCACGCTGTTCACCAACGGCACCGTCACCGGCACCAACAGCGTGGCCTACAACAACGGCCACGCCAAGGCGATCGTGGACGCCATGAAGGAGCGCAACATCCCCGCCTACCTGGGGGATGACTACTACGCGCTGGCATGGCCGACCACCCTGCGCACGTTCAAGAACAACCTGGAAACCATCCACCAGTATTCGGACACCGGTTTCAAGCTGATCATGAACGGCGAGATCGGCCGCTACGAGAACACGCGGTACGTCGAGCAGACCAGCATCGCCAAGGGCACCGGCACGGACGGCATCACGCAGACCACCTGGACCACCGGCAACTCGGACTGGGTCTTCTTCTTCGGCAACGACACGGTGGCCGAGGCAATTGCCGTCCCCGAGGAAATGCGCGGGAAGATCCCGACCGACTACGGCCGCTCCAAGGGTGTGGCCTGGTACTACCTCGGAGGGTTTGGCATCGTGCACAACAGCACGTCCGCGCCCCTGAACGCCCGCATCGTCAAGTGGGACTCGCAAGCGTAACGCTGTTCCAACGCCGGCCGCGGGAGCCCTCTCTCCCCGGCCAGTAAGGCACACAACGGCCGAGGGGCGGCCAGAAAAAGGAAATCATCATGGCTACGAAAAACATGGGGTACGACCATCCGGCGTATCTCTCGCGCCTTTCCCATGCCTTCGGGCAAAACGCTGCGGGTGCGAGTACCGCCTTCGGCAAGTTCGTCGCCTTCACGGCCCTCACCGTGTTCGGCATCAATGCGAATCTGCTGACGGCCGGCACGAGCACCTACACCGCGTGGAACGGAACGGCAACCACGACCGCGATCAACGGCGACCAGTTCTCCCTGATCCGCGTGACGAACACGGCCGCCGCCGGCGCCACCCCCGCGCTGTCGACCTCGACCTACGGGCCGTACGCGCTGTCGCTGTACAACGGCACCGCAACGGCCACGCAGACCGCGCTGGCCGGCGTGTCGAACTACGTGACCCCGTCGCAAACCGGCGTCGGCTCGAACACCGCAGCGGGCGGGTTCACGGTCAACCAGGGCGACACCCTGCACATCGTCCGCGGCACGGACGCCACGGCGGTCGCTGCGTACTCCATTGAGTACGGCGTGACCCCGCTCGCCAACGTCACGGCCTAAGGCCAGAAGGAGCACAGCATGTCTGTCAAACCAAAGCTGCCTGCGGGCAAGAGCGCAGCCTACACCGGCCAGATGCGAGGCAACGCGCAGAGGGACAAGTTCGGCGATCCGCTCGGCGCAGTTCCCCCCGGCATCAAGGGGATGAACTCGACGCACAACGACATCGGCGAGCAGTCCGGCTTCGATGGCGACACGTCCAGCTACATCGTCAAGAAGGGAACCCCGTACGGCGAGGCAGCGAAGTTCAACTTCCTGCCGCCGGGCATGGACATCTCCAACCAGGAGAACGTCGACATCCGCGGCATGGAGCTCAAGACCATCACCGAGTTCGGCTACCCCGGCGACGGCTGGGAACCGAAGCCGCGCGACGTCGAAGAGTAAGCCACAGCAACTGAACCGGAAGGGGGCCTTGTGCCCCCTTATTCATTGGAGAAACGCGATGCGACAAGAGCGATTGCAAGTCATCGTCAAGCCCCGTCCGGAGCAGGGCGATTCATGGGTCGACGTCGAGTCCGCCCGGGTGCACGTGGGCGTGCCACAGCCACACGATGCATTCAACAAGATGCCGCCCGGCTATGACGCGTCCAGTGCGCTGGACAGCTTCGGCACGACTCACCTGGCCGGCAGCGACGACGTGTCTGGCGGTGTCACGGCGAAAGACGTGGTGCGCGGCTACGGAAAGAAAAAGATGGGCGCTGCTGACGACCAATACACCGGCGAGCACGTGGACCTGTTCTACGGTGATGCTGGCGGGTTCTGTGAGCGAAACAACTATCTCGATCGGCTCTGATCATGCCCATCAACGACAGCGAACCGAATGGCACGGCCAGCCTCACGGCGCCCTCTGGCAAGTTCATCGCCGTGACGCCGTCGGACGCAACCGTTTTCGGCAATGTCCCGCGTGCACTCTGGGTAGGCGGCGCCGGGGCGGTCGCTGCGGTTGCGGCGGATGACAGCACGAACACGGTTGTCACCTTCGGCGCCATACCAGCCGGGACAGTCCTGCCGATCCGGCCCAAACAGGTGATGGCCGCGACCACGGCCACGCTGATCATCGCGCTGTACTGATATGTTCATAGGCATCGGGTTGGCGCTGGTGTGGCAGGCGTCAGGGGCGGGTGGCGTCGTCACTGCTCCCGCGCTCCTGATGGAGTCCACCGGCTACATCCTGCTCGAAGACGGCAGCCACATTCTGCTGAATTGACGCATGGCCGACACCAAGATTTCAGCGCTCACTGCGGCCTCTGCGCTGACCGGGGTGGAGGTACTGCCGGTGGTGCAGTCGGCGGCAACCGTCGGGGCCACGGTGACGCAGCTCGTGACGCGGGTCACTGCCGCGGGCGCGGGCGGCAGCACGACACAGGTGCAGTTCAACGCAGCTGGAGCATTCGGGGCTGACGCGGGGCTCACATTCGATACCGGAACGCAAAAGACGCTGACTGTCGGCGGCAATGTAGCTACTTCAAAAAGCACGACGACAACCTACTTTGGAGCGGCGTACTACAACGGCACAAACATGACGGCGCTCACCGATTCGCCGTCGATGATTAGGTTCTCAACACAGACATTAGACTTGTACGCGGGGCCGGGCGGCACGACGGCAGGAGCCACCTACGCGCTCAGCGCCAGTCCGCAAATATCGCTTTCTAATGGCATCGGGGTAGTGGTTAATGGCTTCTTGTCCATTCAGACGGCCGGCGTAGGCATCGGCAGTTCGGCGGTCTTCAAGTACAGCTCCACAACCAATGGCTACGGAGCCGCGGACCTCGGCACCTCCCGAAACGCAGCCGGCATCCTCGAAGTCAACAACGGCGCCGCAGGCACCTTCCGCGACCTGAAACTGCGCAACCTGCTGGTGCAGGCCGGCGTCGTCACGCTGGCCAACTTCACCGCGGCCACATTGCCGTCCGCCTCCACATCAGGCAACGGGTCGCTGGCTGCCGTCACCGATGCCACGGCCGTCACGGCCCGCACCATTGTGGCCGGGGGCGGGGCCAACAAGGTGACTGTTCAGTCCGACGGCACCAACTGGCTGATCACGGCCTGAAAGAATCTCCATGGCGATCACCAAAGTCCACGTCCCAGACCACTTCCTGGTGCGCTGGAACGAAAACACCGGGCTCCTGCAAGGGGCGCAGGTTGGCTACATCGAGAAGATTGTCGAAGACGGTGTGGTCATCTCGATCAAAGAGGGCGATCCGATGGCAGTGGCACTCGGGCTGGCTGCCGGGTTCCCCTTGTCTTCGGTGCTGGGCGAGATCAACACCGCGCTGCTGGCGGACGCCGACACGAAGACGGCGCAGATCGCTCAACTCACCACCGACAAGGTTGCCTCCGACAAGGCTGCTGCCGATGCGCTGGCCCAAGTCGCCACCCTGACCGCGCAGCTGGCCGACTACACCTCGCCCAAAGATGTGGCCGGGGTACCGGAGTGGGTCTACAAGTCGCAGGCGTACAAAGCGCTCATCACGGCCGGCAAGATGGATTCCCTGGTGGCCGCGCTCGCGGCCGCGGCGTCCAAGGATCTCGCGGGCAAGCTGGCCCAAGTCGATTTCGAGACCTCGGCCCGGTTCTTCCGCAAGCATCCCACGGTGCAGATGTTTGTCGATTCCGGCCTGTTCACCGATGCCGAGGTCGACGGGCTATTCAAGCTGGCAGCCACCTTCGCGGTCTGACGCCATGGCCCTCTACCTCGTGCTCGCCGTCTCGGCCACGCTGGTCATCCTGGCGCTGTACCAGCTCATCTGGGTCCCGGAGTCTCGGCCGCGCTGGAGGGCCTACCCGGTCGAGGTCTGGGTCGCGGTCGATCGGCTGGCCAATGCCGTCATTCCGCCCTTTCTGTCCCTGAGCTATGCCGACGAGACCATGTCGGCGCGGATCTGGCGGGCAGCGCGCAAAGGCCGCATCGTGGGACGGGCACTCCTTACACCCGTCGACTTCATGTTCTCTTGGCAGGCCCCGGACCCGGCCTTTGCCGACATCGATGGCGCCCCGATCCGCAGCCACTGCCACCGCGCCTACCTGAAGGAAAAGCGCAAGTTCTACCTGCCGGTGGAGTACCGAGACGGCAAGGACTAGACAACCCAATTCCACACCTGCGCGGCCAGCACCAGGCCCCCGCAGACGCGATTGATCCGCTTCAATGTCTGGCAGGACAGCCACTGCCGGCGCAGCTACGAGCGCTGGCACCCGAAACAACCCCAAGGACCAACCCATGAAACTTGACCCAACCAAACCCTACGGCACCATCTACGGCCCCACCACCGCCCAGTATGAGCAGAACGGCATGTTCTTCACCGGCAGTGGCGAGGTGATCGAGCGTGTCGACGAACCAGGCGAGGGCGAGGCCGACAGCCCTGTCGCCCTGTGGCTGCAGGAACTGCTGTCCGGCGGCGCAATGACCCAGCCGAACATCTACAAGGCGGCGGAGCGCGACGGCCAGCCGTGGGCGGAAGTGAAGACGGTCCCCGGCGTCAAACGGTACAAGTACCGCCGCGACGACATGTGGAAACTGATCCCGAACTGAGGCGCACAAACATGGTTTGGCGCGCAGAAGACCCGCAAGGGTGCGAGGCAAAGAAGGTGGTCTGGGAGGTTGCGCCGTTTCTGCGCGGCCGCGGCCTGGACCTCGGCTCAGGAATGTTCAAGATCCTGCCGCATGTCATCTCGGTCGACAACGGCCACCACGAGGCCTTCGGCCACAACATCAATCCGGACGTCAAGATCGAGACGGCCGAAAAGTTGGACGTGTTCGGCTCGCAGAGCATGGACTTCATTTTCAGCTCTCACTTGCTCGAACATATCGAGAACTACAAGGCGGCGCTGCATGAGTGGTGGCGGCTGATCAAGCAGGGTGGCTACCTGGTGCTGTACCTGCCGCATGCCGACTTCTACCCGCACGTTGGCAGCGAGGGCGCGAATCCGGACCACAAGCACGACTTCCTGCCGGCCGACATCATCGCCGCAATGCAGGATGTTCCCGGCGGCTGGGACCTGCTCGAATGCCAGGAGCGCAACGGCGAGATGGAGTATTCCATGCTGCTGGTGTTCCAGAAGGTGCAGGGCAAGGTGCGACTCACGAGCCACCAGAAGCCGCGGCCCGAGAAGACCGCGCTCGTGTGCCGGTTCGGGGCATTCGGCGATCTGCTCCAGGCCTCCAGTGTCTTCGCCGGCCTGAAAAAGCAGGGCTTCCACGTCACCCTGATGACCAGCCGACCCGGCTCCGATGTCGTGACGCACGACCCGAACATCGACGCCTTCATGCTGCTTGACAAGGACCAGGTGCCCAACGCTGACCTGCAGAACTTCTGGAAGCACCAGGGCAAGAAATACGACCGGTTCGTGAACCTATCGGAATCGGTTGAGGGGACCTGGTTGGCCTTGCCAGGCCGGACGCAGCATTCGTGGTCGCCGCTGGTGCGTCATCGCCACCTGAACTTCAACTACCTGGAGTTCCAGCACCAGCTCGCGGAAGTGCCGCATGAGCCGCAGGTCAAGTTCTTCGCCACGCTCGAGGAAAAGGCCTGGGCCCGCAAGCAGCGCGAGAAGATGGGCGACTACGTGATCCTGTGGTCACTGGCCGGATCTTCCGTGCACAAGACATGGGCCGGGCTGGACTCGATCCTGGCCGCGCTGATGCTGGAGTTCCCGGGCGTGCACGTGGTCCTGTGCGGCGGGCCCGAGGCGGCTCTGCTTGAGGCCGGCTGGGAGAAGGAGCCGCGCGTGCACCTGACCTGCGGCAAGTGGTCAATCCGCCAGACCTTTTCCTTCATCGAGCAGGCGGACATGATCGTCGGGCCCGAGACCGGGGTGCTCAACGCCGCGGCCAATGAGCCGATGCCCAAGCTGGTGTTCCTGTCGCATTCGACCAACGAGAACCTGACGCGGGACTGGGTGAACACCGTCGCCCTGCAGTCGGCGGGAACGAAGTGCAAGGGCCGCGGCAACGACGAGGCGCCGGCCTGCCACGTGCTGCAGTACGGCTGGGACAACTGCACCAAGGACGAAGAGACCGGGACCGCGCAGTGCCAGAAGGACATTCCCACGCAGGAAGTCTGGGCGCAGATCGCGTCGCGGATTGACGTCGCCCTGATGAAGGCTGCCTGATGTCCACCTCCGGCGCCTACACGTTTTCTGTCAACAGGGATCAGATCGTCAGGCTGGCCATGCTCAACATCGGCCAGCTGCAGGACGTGGAGGCGCCGACGCCGCAGGAAATCAGCGACTGCGCGCTGTTCCTCAACATGCTGGTCAAGCAGTGGATGGGAAAGGCTGACTTCGCCCCCGGCCTGAAAACGTGGACCCGCAGGCACGGCCACCTGTTTCTCTCAGGGGCCACTGGCCAGTACACCGTTGGACCGGGCGCCACCGGCTGGACCAATTCCTACCTGCAGACCACGCTGACAGCCGCCGCAGCGGGCGGACAGCCTGTCGTCGCAGTGACCAGCGTGACGGGTGTCACTGCGGGCGACAAGATCGGAGTGCAGCTGGCATCGGGGACGCTGTTCTGGACAACGATCCTGTCGATCGCCAGTCTGAACGTCACGATGGCGGCGAACCTGCCGAGCGCGGCCGCATCTGGCGCCTTCGTGTTCACCTACACCACCACGGCGCAGCAGCCCGACGTGATCGAGACCGCGGTGCTGCGCGACGGCGCGATGAATGACACGCCGCTTCGGATGATCACGCTGCAGGAGTACGACTTCCTGCCGTCCAAGGCGAACCCGCTCTTCATCTCCGACCCGTCCGCCATCTACCACGAGTTCCAGCTGGGAAACAGCACGATCTTCATCGATTGCGCAGGCGCCCAGGACGTGACCAAGCACATCGCCATGACGTACATGGAGGCCACGCAGGACTTCGTGAGCGCCACCGACACGCCGTCCTATCCGCAGGAGTGGTATCTCCCGCTAGCCTGGGGTCTCGGCAAGCAGATCGCGCCGATGTTCAACGCGCCGTGGACGCAGAACATGGAGGACAACTACAAAATGGCCCTCGCCATTGCGCAGAAAAAGGAGCCTGAACGCTCGGCGCTGTTCTTCCAGCCCGGGGAGGACGGTTGAAACCGATTCCCCTGTTCGGGGACGGCGTCAAGTCGTATTCCGAGGCCGTCACGGCCCAGCGGCGGCTCAATGTGTTCTTCGATGTTCGCACCGACGGCGACAAGGAAAAGATCGTCGTGCGCGGAACGCCCGGGACGGTCCTGTGGATCACGCTGCCGGTGTTTCCGATCCGCGCGTGGCGGGTGGTCAAGGGCGTCATGTACGCACTGGCCGGCGCGAACCTGTACAGCGTCACCTCCGCCGGTGTGGTGACGACGCTGGGGTCCATCACGAACGGCTCGTCACTGTGCTCCATGTCCGACAACGGCCTGCAGGTAATCCTGGTGGACGGGATCGCGGGGTACATCTACGCCATCGGCGGCGCCTTCACCACGATCGTGGATGCCAATTTCCCCGCCGGTGCGTCAACGGTCGGATTCCTCAATGGCCGGTTCTACGTCGAGAGTCCGAACACGCTGCGGTTCTACCTCAGCGGATCCTACGATGGCACCCTGTGGACGCCGGTTGCATTCGCTTCGAAGGAGAACAATCCGGACAACATCGTTGCCGTGGACGTGCTGAACGGCATGCTGATTCTCTATGGCGGCGACACCACTGAGTTCTGGCAGGACAACGGGGTGGCGAACGTGCCTGTGCAGCGCATCGGTGGAACAACCCAGACCTGGGGGCTGGCGGCCAAGTTCTCGCGCGCCAACCTGAACAACACCCAGGCCTTCCTCGGCAAGAACCCTCAGGGCAGCGTGCAGGTGCTGATGCTGGACGGGTACAAGCCGGTGCGCATCAGTACCTCGGACATCGAAAACATCATCAACGGGTTTTCGACCTTCTCGGATGCCGTGGCCCTGACGTACATGATCGACGGGCACCCGATGTACCAGCTGACTTTCCCCACCGGGGGTCGATCCTTTCTGTTCGACGCGGTCACGCATATGTGGTTCGAAGTGCAGACCGGCCTGGGCCTGATGGCACGGCACTACGGGAACCTGGGCATCGTGTTCGGTGCCGTGAACTACATGGCCGACTACTCGTCCGGCAATATTTACCAGATCAGCGGCACGGTTTACACCGACAACCTGCAGCCGATCAAGCGTCAGGTGGTCAGCCGCCACGTCAGCAACGGCGGCAACCGCTTCAGCATCGACAAGATTTTCCTGGACATGGAAACCGGGGTCGGCCTGCAGAGCGGGCAAGGCTCTACGCCCATGATCTCGATGGAGGTGTCCAAGGACAAGGGCCGGACGTTCTCAGCCCCGCTGTCGGTGTCGCTGGGGGCTGTAGGTCAGTATGAATCGCCCCGGCCGATCTGGCGCCGCATTGGCGCGGCGATCGATTTCGTATTCCGCTTCACAGTCACCGACCCGGTGAAATTCGTGATCACCAGCGGCTCTGCGAAGACCAGATCGCAGGAAGGCAGCGATGGTTAACCCGCCGCCCTTCGGCGCGCCGGCCGATTCGAATGGCGACAAGCTGTCGGTGCCGTGGACGCAGTGGTTCAGCCAGCTTTTCACCTTCATCAACACCGTCACCGACTACACGGCGGCCTCCATCCAAAGCCCGGTGAATGGCTTTTCCATCGCCGTCGCCGACCGCATCACAGTGCTTACGCTGACGCCGGCAGGTGCACTCGCCGCGGGAACGATCGTCATGCCACCCAACCCGGTGGACGGCCTGCCGGTGTGCGTTTCGTCCACCTTTGCGGTCACGGCCCTGACGGTCTCGCCCAACACGGGCCAGAGCATCAAGAACGCGCCCACGACCCTGGCGGCAGGGGTGGGCTTCAAGTATTACTACAACAAAATCTCGGCCACCTGGTACAGGTTGCTGTGATGGAGGAGCGCCATGGCCGGAGTTAACAATTTCACGGACCCAGTGACCGGTGCAACGTTCACGAACACCTCTGGTCAGCCGAGCATCGTGAGTGGAGCGACGGGAGTCGCGCCGCCGCAGCAACTGCAACAGGCCGGGCCGAGTGACGCGCAGATTCTGGACTTCTTCTACCAGAACAAGGGCAACCCTGCGGCTGTCGCTCAGGCAATGCAGCAGTACGGCGTCAACGGAGACCGGTTCACGCAAGTCACTGGCCAGCCGATCAGCTACTTCAGCCAGCCGGCGCCGGCTCCGCAAGCGAGTGCGGCCGCTCCGGCTCCCGCGAGCAGTTCCGACCCGATGCAGGGCGTGAAAGACTACTTTGCCGCGCATCCGGACGCGCTGCAGTACACCGACCCGGCGACCGGGCAGCGCTTTTCGCCCACTTACAGCGGCGGCGGCTTTGACGGGCAGGGCAGCGCGGTCCAGGGAACGCTTGTCGGCTACTCCAGCGACAGCCGCCAGCCGGGCCAGTCGTGGCAGCCGGGCGATCAGTTCACGATGTATGACGCCTCGGGCAACAAGACCGGCACCGGTACCGAGGAGAACCCGTATTCCGATTCGACCATCGAAGTGATTGCGAAGCTCGGCATCGCGGCCATGGTCGGCGGTGCGGCATATTCGGCATATGGAGCCGCGGGGAGTAGTAGTGGCGCAATGTTCGGCTCCGGCGACGTCGCCGGCAGCATCGTCAACGGCGAAACGCTGGAAACGATGTCGCAGGCGGCCATGGAGGCGTACGGCGGCGACGCGGCGGCGACGGCCGCACAGCAGGCTGCCATAGAGCAAATGGCGCAACAGGCGCTCGTGCCGCCAGGCGTGATGCCTCCAGGGTCTACCCCACCAAGCGCACCCGGACCCGTGACTCCGGGAGCGCCAGGGCCGGGCGTGCCGCCGGTGGTGCCTTCGAGTGTCACGAAGGCCGCGACCTCCCTCATCCCAGGCATTCCGAACAGCGCGCTGATTCCCGCTGCGACGACCTTGCTCAATGGGGCTGCCACGAGTAACGCGGCGACCAGCGCAGCCAACCAGACCGCTGCCGGCGCCGGGCAAGCAGCGTCGATCCTGTCGCCAGCGCAGATTGCTGCCGCGAAACTGCAATCCGACGCGGCAACGAGTGCGGGCAACATTCTGTCGAACTCGGCTCTCTCCGCCGGAAAGATGCAGGCCGACGCGTCCACGGCCGCCGGCAACCGGCTTTCCACCGCGTACGGAACCGCGACCACGGATCGCGTGGCCGGCCTGACCGATGCGCTGGGCACCACGAAGGGCGTGCTGGCGCAGCAGACAGCCAACCAGCAGCCCTACATGATGGCCGGCACGCAGGCCCTTGCCGAGCTGTCCAAGGACCTGCAGCCGGGCGGCAAGTTCAACACCACGTTCACCATGGCCGACGCGCAGAACATGCCGGCCTACCAGTTCGCCAAGGACGAGGGCTTGAGCACGATGAACAATGCGGCAGCGGCCGGCGGCATGCAGCTGTCCAGCGCCAACATCCGCAACTTGACTCAGTTCGCCGAAGGAAACGCCGCGCAGTACGAGCAGCAGGCCTTCAACCAGTGGCTGCAGCAGAACAACCTTACCCTGGGCGCGCTGCAGAACATGGTGAACACCGGGCAGGTATCGACCCAGCAGCTGCAGGGCGCTCTCGCCCAGTACGGCGTCAGCGCCAGCACCATCCAGGACGCGATCGGCACCGCACAGGCGTCCGGCGCGCTCGGCTCGGCGCAGGCCTTGAACACCGGCCAGACCGACGCAGCCAAGTACCTAGCTGGCGGGACCACCGGCTCTGGTAACGCACTGGCTGCCGGGACGGTCGGCTCGGCCGGCTACACCGCGCAGGGCATTACCGGGTCGGCGAACGCGCTGGCCAACGGCACTGTGGCGCAGGCCAACGCCAACGCTGCCGGGACTGTGGCGAACAGCAACATCATCAGCTCCGGCATCAATGCGGTGGGCAATATTCTGGACAAGGCATTCACGCCGACGCCGACGGCCACGACGACCGCACCAGCACCGGCCTCTGTGGCGGCGCCGGCCCCTGCTCCGATGACGACGCCCGAGCAGTCTCTGATCAACCCGTACCCCATGTACACGTGACCCGCCATGAACACCACCAACGAAATGATCCCCATGGCGATGGCGCCGGCCAAGGTCGACGGCTCGATCCCGATGCAGGCGGACACACGTCTACCGCTGTCGGTGAAGCCGATGGAGCCGATCAACCACGAGCAGAACCAGATGGAAATGCTCAAGGTGGCCGATGCGCAAGGCAAGGTGCAAGACGACATGCGATCGCGGGCTGAAAAACAGGTCGACGAGTACACGATCAAGCAGTACCTGGACAACGGCGGCGACCTCTACACCGCTGACGGCTTCGAAAAGGCCGCGAAGGACCTGAAAGGAAAGGTCTCGATCGGCACGTACGAGCATCTCGGGGTGGCGGCGGCGCAGAAAAAGAAGGCTGATCTCTCGATCCAGGAGGCCGCGGGCAAGCTGAAGGAATCGGATTTCAAGATGGTCCAGAGCCAGCTCGATGGTCTGGTCAACCTCATGGCCGACCCGGTGAGCGTGTACGACAACATCCTGAAAGACACTGGCGACAAGGGCAAGGCGACCGAGGCGTTCCAGGCGGCAAAAGCCGCGCAGATCGCGAGCGCAGCGGACATGAAGGGCGCCGATGGAAAGCCGCTGTACCCGCCGCAGGTGCTCCAGCAGTTCGAGCAGGCCAGCCCAGACGCTGTGAAGGCTCGCCTGAACACGTCCAAGAGCCATCTGGACACGCTGGGCAAGGTGGCGGAGATCAAATTACACGAGTCGCAGGCAGCAGCAGCGGCTGCCCTGGCGAAGGAGCGCACCGACGGAAAGCAACTCACCTCACTGAAGGCGATCGATGCAGCAGTGGAATCTGGCGACATCAGCCCGGAAGACGCCGAAAAGGCCAAGGCGAAGCTGACCAGCGCCCCGGGCGCCGCGGTCAAACCGTCGATGACCGAGGAAGCGATCGACCTCGCCGCGCGCCGGCTTGCTGCGGGAGACAAAACCGCACTTCAGAACGTCGGCCGGGGGAAGCAGGGCGCCGCCGATGTGGCGGCGATCAACAATCGCCTGCCGGAGTACGTGAAGGACCCGAAGCAAATCCTTCAGGCCCGCGCGACCTTGGACGCTGCCGCCGCCGGCATGAAGTCGGTTGGCCAGCGGGGTGCCAAGATCGATGCGGCCGCCATCGAGGTCGACAAGTTCGCCGATAACGCAGTCGCTTCGCTGGCCAAGGTCACGCGCGGCAACCTGGTGCCGCTCAACGAGATCATGCGCAAGGTGTCGCTCGGCACCGGCTCACCGGAAGAGGCCGAATTCGCCACCTATGTGCAGTCGCTGGTCGGCGCCTACGCCTCGGTGATCGGCCGAGGCTCTCCGACGGTGCATGCGCAGGAAGAGGCGGCTAAGGTCATTCGCAAGGACTACTCGCCAGAGCAGTTCAAGGCGATGGTGGCGGCGCTCAAGGTGGAAGCGAAGTCCGTAGTCGAGTCGTCCAAAGAGGCCGGCGACGGTATCTCCGCGCACACCTTCGGAAAGCCGGGCGCGGCCGCACCGTCGCCAGCCACGAAGGTTTCCTCCGCGACCCAGAAGGAGCGCGACACCGACAGCGTACAGATCCTGAAGGACGAGCTCAAGTCCACCCGCGAGAAAGCGTCTGCCGAGGTCGACCCGAAGAATAAGGAGCGGCTGCAGAACGACGTCGCCGGCATCAAGCGCGAGCTCAAGGCCAAGGGCGTGAAGGTTGATGACGAAGAGACCCCGAAGGGAACGCCCGCCGCGCCTGCCAACATCGACGCACTGTTGAAGAAATATGCCCGTCCCCAATAGCCAGATCGAAGAAGCGCGCACGGCGCTGGTCAACGCCGACGCAGCCGGCGACACGGAGGCGGCGACGGCGCTGGCGGCCTTCATCCAGTCGAACAACGGCACGCCCGCGGCAAAGCCGGCGGCGAAAACGCCAGCCAAGCCTGTGGACAAGTTCGACCTGCACATGGCCGGTGACGACGGGCACGATGCCTCGGAGTACGCGCCACCGGACGAAAAGACGTCGGAACGCTTCTCGCGGCGCAACAAGCTGGCGCGCAAGGAAGGCAGGATCCCGGCAGTTCCGATGGTGGATGCGGCGATCGGCATGGTGGCCGGTGGGGCATCGCAGGTTGCGGGCGGCCTGGCCGGCGCCGGTCGGGCGCTCTACGGCATGGCGATGGGAGATGGCGTCGACGCATCCCTGCAAAAAGGGGCGGACACGGTCAACAAGGTCTCGGAGATGGCCTACCGGCCGCGCACGGCGGCGGGCCAGAACATCACGGAAGCCGCTGGGCTGCCGTTCGAAATGGGAAGCAAGGCCACAGGCGCGATCGGCGGCGCCATTGGCTCGGCTGTGGGCGGCGAGAAGGGGCGGGCAGCAGGAGAGACCATCGGCGAGGCCGCCGTGCCTGTCGCGGCAACATTGCTGGGCGGCGCGGCCGCCGTCAAGAACCGTGCTGGCTCCCAGGCCTCGCAGGCAGCGGAAGCCGCTGCAAAGGCCACAGAACGCGGCGAGGTGCTGCAGCGCGCAGAGATCAAGGCGCGCACTTCGGGACTGGACTGGGGCAAATTGAACGTGGCGGCACGCAAGCAGATCGCCACACTTGTGACGGACGCCACCAACGCCAAGAAGCTGGAGGCGATCACACCCGACATGGTGAAACGCGCCGCGGAGATGAAAGCGCTGCCGGTCCCCATCACGGCCACCAAGGGTCAGCTGGCGCGCGACCCGGTGCAGCTGCGGGCGGAGCAGCAACTGTCCCAGACGTCGGATGGCGCTCCCCTGCGCCAGCGGTACGTTGAACAGAATCAGGGCTTGCTGGACAACCTGGACAATCTTGGCAGCAAGGGCTCACCCAAGGCGACCACGTCCGAAGAGGTCGGTCGACAAGTCGCCGAAAAGGCGCTCGGAGCCAAGGCGGCCGAAGGCAAGGCCAAGGTCCGAAAGCTCTACGACCAGGCCAACAAGAGCGCCGAATCGGCCGAAACGGTGTCGCCGTACCCGCTGCTGGACTATGTGCGCGACCACCCGAATGCGGCCGCTGTCAGCTGGATCACCGACCGCCTGAAGAAGAACCAGATCGTGACCGGTGTCGACGACCTCGGTCAGCCGCAGCTGTCGCGCGACATCAAGCTGCGCGAGGTGTCCGAACTGCGCAAGGTGGCCGAGCGCATCGGCCAGTCAGGAAGCGAAGGCTCCGGCTGGGTGCCCGAGGTCAAGGCGGTGCTGGACCAGATGATCGAGGGCAAAGGCGGCGAGGCGTTCAAGGCGGCCCGCGGCGCATACAAGGACTACAAGGGCGAGTTCGCCAACCAGGAAGCGGTCTCCAAGCTGCTGGAGACCAAGGGCGGCAAGTATTCGACCGACCGGAAGGTGGCGCTGGAAGACGTGTTCGACAAGTCGATCGTGAAAGGCTCGATCCAGGACGTCCGGAATCTGCGCGAGTCGCTTCTCACGGCCGAATCCAAAGGCACCCGAAAGCAGGGCCGTAAAGCACTACGAGAGCTGGCTGGCGAGACGGTGAACTACATTCGGCAGGAGGCTACCAAGGGTGTGGTCGACGAGAGCGGGGCGGCCAACGTGTCGGCGCCGGCACTGAAGCGGGCGCTGGACAAGATCGGCGACGAGAAGCTGGACTTGCTGCTCGGGGAGACCACGGCCACGCAGCTGCGTGCTGTCGTCAAGGCCGCGGAAGACCTGAAAACGTCCCCGCCCAAGCGGATCCAGGGCTCGGACACCGGCGTGAACGCCATGATGCTGCTGGACAAGGTGTTCAGCCACCTGCCGGTCGTTGGAAACACGATCCGGGGCACCATTCGCTTGGCCGGCAAGGCCACTGAGGTCGGCAAGGCTGGCAAGGCGGTGGACGAGTCGCTGATGATCCCTGCCACGCCCTTCCGGATGAAGGATTCCAAGGAACTGCGCGCTTTCCTGCCCGGCGCGGCGGCCGCTTCCATTGCAGAAGAGGGCCGACCATGAGCAAAATCCTGATCGTCGACACCGACAACGTCGGCTTGTCATTCGCGTGGCGCTGCGCTCAAGCCGGCCACGAGGTCCGATGGTTCGTCAAGCCCAAGCCCTGCAACAACCCGGACACCGGCCGCGGCTTCAAGGGCATCACGAAGGTCGAGAACTGGGTCAGCTCCGCGATGTGGGCGGACCTGATCTTTGCCACATCGAACGACGACTACATTGAACGCCTGGAGTTCTTCAAGAAGAAGGGCGCCAAGTATTTCGGCCCCTCGGTGAAATCGGCCAACCTCGAGATCAGCCGCGGCGACGGCATGAAGGCGATGGAGAAGGTCGGCATCGAATGCGCTCCGTACAAGGTCTTCAAGACCATGAAGGAGGCAGAGAACCACGTCAAGAAGACCGAGGAACGGTTCGTCTTCAAGACGCTCGGGGACAACGAGGACAAGAGCCTCACCTATGTGTCCAAGAGCCCGGCCGATCTGATCGGATGGATGCGCAGGATCCAGGAGCAGGGCAAACAGCCCAAGGGCGAGGTGATGCTGCAGACCTTCATCAAAGGCATCGAGTTCGGAGTCTCGCGCTGGATGGGATCCAAGGGCTTCATCGGGCAGTACAACGAGAGCTTCGAGCACAAAAAGCTGATGTCCGGCAACCACGGTCCGAACACCGGCGAGATGGGCACCGTCTCAGGCTTCGTCGGCGAATCGAAGATCGGCAAAGAAACGCTGGGGAAGCTGGAGGACGCGCTGATGGAGCTCGGCCACCTGGGCGACACCGCGCTCGGCTTCATGGTCGACGACAAGGGCAAGCCATGGCCGACCGAATGGACAGTGCGTCCCGGCTGGCCGATCTTCACGCAGATGCTCGGAGCCGTGAAGGACGACCCGGCGCAGTGGATGATTGATGCGCTGGACGGCAAGGATTCGACCTCGTTTTCCGAGGACATCAGCACCTGCGTGGTTGTGGCTCAGCCGGACTTCCCGTACTCCGCAGCGACCAAAAAGGAGTTGACCGGTGTTCCGATTTACGGCGTCACCAAGGGCAACAAAAAGCACCTGTACCCGATGGCAGTGAAGATCGATGTCATGCCTGACATGGAGGGCGAAAAGATCGTCGAGCGGCCGCTCTGGAACACCGCCGGTGACTACGTGATGGTCGTGGTCGGCTACGGCAATAGCGTCAAGCAGTCCGCCGAGCGCGTCTACAAGACCGTGAACCAGTTGAGCCTGTCGAACATGATCGTGCGCGACGACATCGGCGAAGGCCTGGAAAAGCAACTGCCCGAGCTGCACGCGCTCGGCTATGCGAAGCACTTCACCTATTCCACGTGATTCAAATCACACCCCACCGGCCCGCGCTTGCGGGCTTTTTTTTTGAGGTCACGCAATGAGTGCATTCCTGAGTCCGCTGGCCGGCGCCGGGTGGAGGTTTCTGAGCAGCACCGGGGCAGTGCTGTCCGGAGGCAAGCTGTTCACCTATCTGGCGGGGTCGGTCAACACGAACCAGGCCACCTGGACTGACAGCACGCAGGCGGTGCAAAACGCGAATCCGGTCATTCTGGACTCTACCGGCCAGCCGCCCAATGAGGTGTGGCTTGCCAATGGTGTCGCCTACAAATTCGTGTTGACCGACGCAGCCGGTAACACCCTTGGCTCGTGGGACAACGTGGTGGGCATCAACGTCACCAGCTTCACCCAGAGCGAGTGGGTCACGTCTGGCTACGTGCCAACGTACATCAGCGCAACGTCGTTCAGCGTGCCGGGCGACCAGACTGGAATTCTTCAGGTCAATCGCCGCGTGCGCTACACGGTGAACTCTGGAGCGCTTTACGGAACGATCTCCACCAGCACCTACGACGGAAGCTCCAAGACGACGGTGGTGATCGTGCCGGACGCTGCCGGGCTCGACATCTCGGTGACGCTGGTGGACTACGCCCTGATCAGCGCCACCCACACCAGCATTCCCGTCTCAATCACCGGCGGCAATGCGACCGGCGGCTTCAACTTCCTGAAAGGCCCCGACATCGCCAGCGCGACCACGCCGAACATCTGGACGTCGTCCGAAGGAAATGTGATCAGCATCACGGGAACCACGCCGACGACTGGTTTTTCCGCGGCGCCACAGGCCGGCTCTACGCGCACGCTGATTGCCGCAGCCGCGTGGCCATTGACCAACGGAGCGAACCTGATCCTGCCGGGGAGCGTGAACTACACGTGCGCGGCGGGTGACCGATTGGAAGTGGTTGCGATCACGACAACGCAGTTCCGCGTGAGCATTTTCAAGGCCGACGGGACGCCGGTGATTGGCAATTCCGGCACGGTGGTGCTCTCGGCGACGACGGCCAGCGGGCAAGCGCAGATCGACCTGACCACCGGGATTGATGCCACCTACGACGAATACCAGATCCGCCTTATCAATTTCACTCCGGGCTCCAACGGCGATCAGCTACAGATCCTGACCTCCACTGATGGAGGTTCGACCTTCGCAAACAGTGCAGGCAACTACGCCTATTCGTCAATGGGGAACTCCACCGGCGCGGCGACCCCGGCCGGAACGTCACCGGCCAGCACCACTTCCTTCGTTGTGGCGAATCAGGTCGCTGTTAGCAATGTGCTGGCAGGGAGTGGGATCAATGGCGTCATCACTCTTTCCAATCCGGCCAGTTCGACCATCAACAAGGCGATAGCTTGGGATGTGACGTATGCGCCTAGCTCCGGGACTGCTGCGCGCGAGATCGGTGGCGGCTTCCGGCTCGCGATAACTGCGGTCAATGCAATCCGCCTCAAGTGGATCACCGGAGTGGCTGCGACCGGCACGGTGAAGCTGGTCGGCATCCGCAAAACACCGTAACCCATGCGCGCGCTCTTACTGGCTGCCACGCTGGCGGCGGCGGGAGCCTGTGCGCTCGGTTCGTGCGGCGGCGGCAGCAGTTCGGGGACAGCTGAATCCGTCACCCTGCTCGCGCCCCAGGTGGTGCTCGATCACGGCGGGCAGATCGTGCAGTTCCCGACCACAGGACGCCAGCCGGGCCAGCACACGCTCGCAGTGCGGTTCCGCGTCGTGTTCGAGGGCTTCTTGGGGTGTGAACCGGATGGCCATGCAGGCGTGATGCTGCGGGCCAAGCTGGATGCCATCCCGTCCGCCCAGTACCGCGGTCATGGCCTGGACTTTGGACGCTTCCACAGCTCCAGCTTCGCGACGCGCAACTTGCCGGATCTGCTGCCGATCGCGGTACTCGAGACGTGGTCCGTTGGCAATGAGCCGCCAGGGTTCGAGCCGCTGCTCGCCGCGAGCGTGTCGCCAGCACTGAAGGACTGGACGCCCTACGACGTCGAGATCCGGTCGCTCGAGGCACCGAACCGCCTCGGCTACTCGATCGCCAACGGCGCGCCGCTGCAGAACGTCGACCTGGCCGACAGCAATCCAGGCATCGACATGAGCCTGGAGTCGATCGCCTTTTTTGACGCGGCGGATGGCGTGAATCTCTGCCCCAACGCGATCCGCATCACAAACCTGACTGCAGTTTGGTCCTGAATCGATTCAACAGAAAGGAAGACATGCAGCCAGAACCACGCAAGCGACTCAGCTTCGACCCGACCATCAACGCGGGCCACATCCTCACCTTCGTCGCGATGGTGATTGGCGTGATGTCCTCCTACGCACTGCTGGACAAGCGGATCGGCGTGCTGGAAGAAAAGGCCACCACTGCGGTGGTGCAGGCCACCGACCGAACCCTGGAGCAGAAAGACGCGCTGCGGGAAATCAAGTCGGACATCAAGGATCTGCAGCGCTCGGTCAACGAAATCGGGCGTGCGGTGAGCGCAGGGAGCAAGAAATGAAGATGGTCGACAACGCGCGCACGGTATGCAAACACATCAGCACCAAGGCCCTCGCGCTGGCCGCCACGGTGCAGACCGGCTGGCTTGCCTATCCGGACTCGATGAAGGCTGATCTTCCGCCGAGCGTGGCGCATGGCGTGGCCACGGTCGTCGCCATCGTGATCGGCATCGGCCTGGTGGCCAAGTTCATCCAGCAGGACAGCTTGGCGAAGGACGAGGAAACGAAGGACACACCATGAAGACCTCCAGCAACGGCATCGCCGTCATCCAATACTTCGAGCAGTGCAAGCTGGAGGCATACCCCGACCCGGGCACTGGCGGCGCGCCGTGGACCATCGGCTGGGGCGATACCGGTCCCGACGTGATCCCGGGCATGTGCATCAACCAGGCCGAGGCCGACGGCCGGCTGGCGAAGCGCCTGGTGCAGGAGTTCGAGCCCGCCATCAACGAGATGGTGCAGCAGCAGCCCACGCAGGGCCAGTTCGATGCGCTGGTCTGCCTCGGCTACAACATCGGCCTGCCGAACCTGCGCGGCTCCACGCTGATGCGGCTGTTCAACCTGGCAGACCTCGAGGGCGCCGCCGAACAGTTCCTGGTCTGGAACCGGTCCGGCGGCAAGGTGATGCTGGGCCTGCGCCGTCGGCGCGCCGCAGAGAAAGCGCTGTTCCTCGGCGCCAGCGGCCTGCGCGCGATCGCGGCCGGTCAGGCGGTGTCATGAGCACGCTCTCCAGGAAACTGGTGCAGACCGATGACGCTGACGGCGCACGCCGGCTGACCTACTGGTGCCAAGGCTGCGACGAGGTGCACGGCGTCATCGTGCAGGGCGGCAAGCCAGGCCAGTCTTGGGGGTGGGACGGCAACGTCGAGAAGCCCGTTTTCACTCCGTCCGTGCTGTACCGTCGGCAGATGTGGACGCCCCCGGTCACGCCCGAGAACATCGAGCAGTGGCGCGCGGCGCCGTGGGAGCAGGTGCAGAAGGAGCACATCTGCCATACCTTCATCGGCTGCAACGGCGCCCAGCCCGGCGAAGTGATCTTCCTCGGCGACTGCACGCACGCGCTCGCCGGTACGGTGCAGCCGCTGCTGGACCTTCCTGCCTACTGGTTGGACATCAAATGAGCATTCTCGCCCAACTGGTGATCGCCCTGGCCATCTTCGCCGCTGGTGCCGCAGGCGGCGTCAAGTGGCACGCCGGCCAGGACGCGATCGCCGAAGTGAAGGCGCGCGAGCTGCGCGAGTCCGATGCCCGCCAGCAGCGGAAGCTCGGCGACACAGCGGCCACCGGCCACGAAGCCGATAAAGCCAAGATCCGCACCGAAGTGCATACCGTCACCGTCGAGGTCGAGCATGAGACTGAAAAACTGGTTTACCGCAACGTGTGCATTGAGCCTGACGGCATGCGCCTCATTGAGCGCACCCTCGGCGCCCCCAGACCCGCCGCCAGCCAGCCTGCGCCAGCCGTGCCCGGACCTGAGCGCCCCGGCGGATGGCACTGGGGCGTCGGTCCTGCGGTGGTCGGTGGAGGTGATCGGCCTGTACCGCGAATGCCAGAGCCGGCAGCGCCGCCTGGTTGAGGCCCTGTCGCAGCCGTAACGCATTCTCCTGGCCGGCTCAACTCCGGCACTTCAACACGCCCCGGCCCAAGTGGTCGGGGCGCTTTTTGCATTTCAGCGCTTGAACCGCTCCGCGCGGGCAGGATCATCCCCCCAATGTACGATGCCGCCCATGTGCTCCCGTACGCGTGCGGCCTGTCCGGATTGATGTGTGGTTCCGAGAATTTGCCGTGTTACAAAGAAAGGCTTGCTGAATCGGCTTAGGCGTATTACATTTAATACATGGATGCGACGCATCCGCCGTGTCCCGGGTCCAGGGGCAAAAGGGTCAACATGTCCACAGGCAACACGCTCCTTGGTGTCAGCAGTTTCGAAAGCTACATGCGCGCCCAGATCGAGCGCCTCAGCGCATCCGGTCGCTTGCCGGCCGACAACATCGCTGCAGCCAAGGCGCTTGCGGCCAAGACCTCGGACTGGCTTCTCACTCAGCCGGACGCCTACTTCCCGGTTGAATGGAACGCTGCAGTCGAGGCCGAATTCGTCGAACAAGTCGTGCGCGACTACAAGGCTGCGCACTGATCCCACCCTGCGGGTGACAGGAAAACGCCATGACAAAATCACCCATCACAGCCCCTCCCCGGCGCGGACGCCCACCGATGCCTGTGGGCGCGCCACGCTCCGACAAGCACCCGCGCTCTGTGCGACTGTCCGAGGCGCGCTGGCACAAGCTTCAGCGGCTGGGCATGGAGTGGCTGGAACGCAAAATTGACCGCGCGCCCGAACCGGACGGCTCCAAGCGGAAATCGGAATAGCCGAATCCTCCGCAATGTGCTCCCGCTACCAATCCGTCCGCCTAGACGATGATCTCAAGAGATTCTACAAGGCCGTCTCCACTGGCCTGCCGCCCGACCTGAAGCCGGACGTCTTCCCGGGTTATGGGGCGCCCTTCATTCGGCGCCCTCGGGAGTGGGGCAGCGGCGACGAGGCGGTGCCGGCACGCGAGGCCCGCCTGGGGACCTTTGGGCTCTTGCCGCACTGGGCGAAGGACACGAAGCTGACCAAGTCGACGTACAACGCCCGATCGGAGACCGTCGCCGCCAAGCCGGCATTCCGCGACGCATGGAAGTCCGCCAAGCACTGCATCATCCCGGCCTGGGCGTTCTACGAGCCGGACTGGCGCACCGGCAAACACATCCCGACGCGGATCGCGCGCTCGGACGGCCGCCCATTGGGCATCGCCGGCCTCTGGTCCTGGTGGAAGCCTCTCGCGGGCGACGAGGTGCTGTCGTTCACGATGTTAACGATCAACGCCGACGCCCACCCAGTGATGTGCAACTACCACCGCCCCGACGACGAAAAGCGAATGATCGTGCTGCTGCGGGAAGAGGACTATGACGCCTGGCTCGACGCGCCGCCAGAACGAAGCATGGAATTCATGCGCGCGTGCCCGCCAGAGGATCTTGTCGCGGTCGGCGAGTGATGCCGGCCGGCCGCCGGATCAGCCGGCTGAAAGGGGTCTGTATGGGCCGGGAGGCGCGTCCAGCACTTCCCGTAGCACGCGGTTCAACAGGTCAATCTCAGCCCCATTCCGGATGCCGTCGGCGCGCCCGTCAAGGGCTACCAGCTGGTGCAGCGCGTGGTGGACCGCGTCGACCAGGAATTCCACGGTAGCCGGCGGAAGCTCGAGGGTGCCGTCGGGCCGCTTGACCGTTTCCAGCCTGGCCCGGGGCTCGGGGAGGTGTAGATGAACGATTTCAGGCATGGCAAAAGGATGCCACGTCCTGCGGCTACTGTGGAGCTGAGTAACGTCCAAGACCTATGAGCACCACCTACAGGGGGGGTGTCGACGCTTGCCTCGATACCCCCGTCGCGCCCATCGGCGGGCAGCACCTCGCGACCGGGGTGAATCGCTCGTAAGTCTTTGATTCTTAAGCAGAACGCGATTTCGCGTTTAGGGTTTCGCGGCCGCGCGGGCAGCACCCACCAGCAGCTCAATCAGCTGGTGCGAACGTCCCGCTCATGTCAGCCACAGCCACCTCGGCCGTTTCCTCATCGCCCTCGATGCCCGCGAAGACTGCGACCAGCTCGCCGCCGGACTCACGCACCTGCAGGACCTGCGGCGGGCCTCCAATGGCATCGGTGTAAGCGTACTTTCCGGGCTCTGTGGGGGTCATGGCGGGCAGTCTACAGCCTCGGGCGTCAGACCCCGTCGTCGTCGTCCGCGGCATCGAATCCCGACCCAGTTCGTGGCGGCGCCGGCCATTCAGCGAACGGGATCTGCTCGACTGAGCACACCCAGGTCTGCCGGTAGCGCTCGCCCTTGCTCTTGCTGGCCCTGGAGATCACCTCGGTCCCGGCGACGAGGATCGCGCGGCGCACCCTGACGATGCGGGCGTCTTCCATGTGGGGGATGAGCTCCTTGGTCGTCCCAGGCTCCAGCAGCCGCGCCATCATGGGCCGGTTTCCGTAGACCTCGTAGGGGTTCGGCTCAAAGACGAATTCACCCCGCATGCCCTCGTGACGAAGCGCGAGTCGGGCAGTGCGCATGCCGCTGAGGCGCAATCTGTAGACGTATAGAAGCACGCTGCAAGAATAGCTTCATCATCCCTCCTTATTTACCTTGAGCCCGAATAGCGGCGGCGCACGATCCGACCATGTCAGCTGCGTGCTGCGATACTGCGTGGACCTTGCCCCGGTAGGTGTTCACTCTGGCGATAGATTCGGCTTTTTCCTCGCACAGCTTGGCATCCTTCTCCACTTGGGCTGCTACAGCTAGGAGGGCATATTCGCGCATCCTCTTCTCGCCCCACAACGGAGCGAAGATGCCACTGTTGTAGCTGTGGTCGGCATCGGGAAGCGGCGGTAGTTCAATCATTCTTCGCTCTCAGTCGTTCCGCCAAAGCATCGTTGCGGGCTCTGATGGAGGTAGCAGCGGACCGGCGCGAGAAATCTTGCTCCTGAACCCACTCCACTAACTCAACCCGCACGGCCACGATGCCGCACCGATCGACGCATTTCCGAGCACGCCTCAGGTCTTCGATAGAACCATACAGCGTAGCCCCGTGGGCATCATTGCCGAGGTGGTGTTGAAAATCCACGCCGCACATATATTGCTCATCCATCGATATCTCCTTGTTGTCTATAGTTGCGGCAGGGGGATGATTCGGCGCGGCTTCTTCATCCCACTGCAATTTGCGCGGGTCCGGTGTGCCGCGAGGCACGGGCTCCCAATCGTCGAGGGTGAGCGCTTCTCCCTCCTGAAACCAGCCATGCCTTGGCCCGATGCTGTGCGGTTCGTCAAAGCGCCATTTGAAGCCGCCAGCGGTTAATTCGGTGACGGTTGCATTCGGCCAGTGTCGTGCGTAAGTGTTGCGCACGCGGTCGCCCACGTTGAGAGGAATGGTCAAAAGCATCTGGATCGTCTTTCGGGATTCGGCCTATGACGCCGACTCGATGCACATAACTTGGACGCTGTGAGGGTTCATCCTGACGGAGTTCTCGCCGTGGCACGAGTACCCCTCCGCCACTGCCTGTGCGTTAGCGATCAGCGGTAGCCATCGGTTCAGCTCGTCTATGCCTTCCGCCAGCGCACAAAAGCGGTTGTCATAGATCACATTCCACTGCCCGGTCGCGGCGATCTCGTGGACCGTTACGCGTGGGACCAAATAGCCGTCAATGGTCACGGGGCGAACGGTTTGCTCGGGGAGAATCTGGATCGTCATGGCCGCTCCTTTGAAGTCATAGGGGAGCCCGCAGGCCCTGATTCTCGGACAGCGAGCGCCGCTTCCCGCGCATGGCGTCGTGAGTCGACCCGGTTCGCTAGCCAGAGCGACAGAGCGCGGTCGTCGTCTTGCAGCATTCCTGGCGGCCACCCGGTGCGGGGCGGTTGCGGAAAACGTTGCGGAACAGGATGCGGAAATGCGCTATAGTTTCTGTAGCTAGAAACCAATGGTGCCGGAGGCCGGAATCGAACCGGCACGGTATCTCTACCGGGGGATTTTGAGTCCCTAGTCATTTCAGCATTCTATGCGCCTTTGCGGGGTGGTTTTTTCCGCATCGAGTTTGCGTTTTGAACATCTTCCCTCAGAGGCGAGTCGTTCGGTTGCGGAAACTCCCGAGCCAGCTTTTTCAGAGCCTCATGCTGTGACGGCGGCAGGAAGATTCCGCGAACTTCGGTTAGGCCAAGCATTTCATTGCGGGCGCGGAAGGCTTCCTGTTTTTCTTTGCTGGATTGGGGCATGGACAGGATTCTGCCCAATGCTTCGCCGTAGTCCACGCCCATCTGGCTTGCGGCGGCTTCGATGTGGCGGGCGGCGGTCACTTCGCGGCCTTGCCAGATAGCCCACAGTCGCAGGGCTCGTACTCGGTTGAGGCATCGGGGCCGCCAGTGCCCCAGCCCGAGCCTCCGTGAACCGTGGCCGTATAGCCATGCCCGAGGCAAGACGGGCAGATGACGGCGCATATCTTGTTGATCGCGGCGTTTACCTCGTCCTCGTTGAACCACTGCCTCGGGCCTTTGTAACCGTCCTTGTCGCCATCGCAAGTGTTCAACGCGGCCAGTGCCAGCCGGGCGACAGGCTCCCACTGTTCGCGCTCGTCCTTGCGGCCTTCGGCGTAGGCGTTCGTCTGCGCATCCTCAATCGTTCCAGCAAGTGCCTGCATTTCCACGCATTTTCCGAGGAACATCTGGTGCCAGTAAACATCACCGTCTTCGTCCGGCTGTTCTTGGTCCTGCATCTGGCGCTCGGTAATGCCGCCACCCAACACGGCCAGTTGATCCTCGCTGCCGACAACCAGACAGAAGACGGCACTCCACCCGCGAGCGAAGCGCTCCGGCGTCAGGTAGGCGCGGACCACTTCAAGCGGCATGTTGTCAGCGACGACCGCGCCGCCGCTGTTGAAGATGGTCCAGTGATTTCTGCTAGTCATCAAACTGCCTCAACTCTTCCCCGCATTTGGCACAGCGCAGAAGCTCCCATGTCGGGCCGCGTTTTATTTGCTTGAAGTCGTGGACGCAGGATTGGGGCGTGGAAGGATTTTGCTCGCGAGCGAGTTGTTCCTGAAACTTGAAGTTGTGATCTTCGGCAATACCGCAGCTCATACGGCCACCAGGCCGTGATGCGGCGTGAACTCATAGCGCTTGGTCGCGTCCTTATTCACCAGCAGCCAGCCGTAACCGGTCTTCGCCGTGATACGAAGCGACAGGAAGCCGACTTTGACCTGTTCGCCTACAGCCCAAACTTGGGTAGCCGGCTTGCGGGTCGGGGTGGTGCAGTAGGTCATTTGCGTCCTTCGATTGGTGTGAAAGAATAATAGCAAGGTTACGCGTAACCGCACGGACTATCCGACGAACGGTCATCTCACCGGCCTCAGCTTCGTCGCCTTCGAGCGATAGTGTTTTCTGGTCAGCGCCACCGATGAATGCTGGAGTAGTGCTGACGCTCCAGCGTCATCCTCGGACAGGTCCGCCGCGCGCTTGCGCATGTCCCGCAGCACCATCGACTCGATTTCCAGCGCAAGCGCCTTGTCGCCCGCCTCCCGCGCCTTGGCGGCGGCTTTCTTGCGGGCCTTGTCGTATTCCCTGCGGAGGTCTTTCGCTTCGACCGGGAATCCTTCCACTGTTGACAGCAGCATCAAGTGATTGGTGTCCAAGGCCCTGCGCCGTTTCAACAGGTCCGGCAGCACCTGAGACAGCGATAGATCGAAGTCCGCCTTCTTGCCCGTCTTTCCTGCCTTCAGGTGCAGGATGTTGTCCGCAGGCAGCAGGATGGTTCGGCAGTCCGTCAGTCTCATCCCCGTTGCCGTGGACAGGTCCATGCAGTCCCGCAGCATCGGTTCCGCCTCCGCATAGACGGCATCAAAAATATCATCCGTCACCTCGAATTCGCGGGCGTATTCCTTGTTCTTCCACTTGCTGCGCTCCATGCCAGCAGCTGGCCAAGGAAGCGTTGTATAGGCCGTCTCGCGTCCCGGCGCTGCGTTCTGCCGCGCCCAATTCCACACCACCTGCAGGACTGCCATTTCCCGGTTCGCCTGCGTCTCGGCCTTCTTGGTCTTGTCCTTGACGTTCTTGCGATTGGTGAGGTATTTCTTGATCATCACCATCGTGATCGCGCTCCACGGCTCCATGCCAAGCACGTTGTCCACTCGGGTGATGTGGCGCAGGTAGTTGCGCTTCGTCTCTTCGTTCTCGTAGGTCGGCAGCACGTCCGCGACCCACACCTGAATCGCCTCCCGGAGCCTGCCCCGGATGCGCGGCTTCTTCAGGTGCAACTCTTCCCATTGCGCGATCGCTTCGTCCCGATCCGTGCCAAGCGGAACGTCCTTCTTTCCCTCTGGCCGCATGTCATAGAACCAGTACACGTAGATCCGCCCATCCTTACCCTTGCGGACATGGGAGCGCAGGCGCGGGTACTTGGTGAGCTTAGGCATTGAGCGCGCTCCAGTTCGGGCCTTCAGAGGCTACGACTTCCCGGCCTTCAACCCAAGCCCTGGCGTGAATGCGGCAGACGATGACCCGCTTGCCGTCGCGGCGGTGCAGGACGCAGTGCGCCTTCAGCCACGCCTCCTGTTCAGCAGCCCGCGCGAAGCCGGTCAGGTCGTACAGCTCGGCCGGCTTGAGGAATTCGCCGTCAGACATACACCGCCTCCAACACAGCGAGAGTCACGGTTGCTCCTTTAGGTGCAAGAGAAGGGCGGTGCGGGCTGCGTCCTTTTCCTCGCGCAGCCGCGTGAGGTGCGGCGATAGCACACCCTTCTCAATGAACTCGGCCAGCCACGCCGCATAGGCGCGGGTCAATTCGTCCACCAATTCCATTGCCCGCCTCAACCATTCATCTGGACGGGGAGGTGCGGCGGCGATCATGGCGGCGTAGGCCTTGACCCACGTTGTTCGCGGCCAATCGTTGCTGCACGCTTCGGCTGCGTCCATCATCGCGTCGGTCGGCTCAACCGGCACCCACTGCCAGCGCGCTACAGGCTGTTGTTCATCCTTCATGGGTGCCTCCAAGCTCTGCCTTGATCCGTTGCAGGCACTGGATAAGCCAGTCGATCTCCTCAACCGGAAACGACACCAGATGGATGCTTTCAAAGGTAATGCCGGCCGCACCTAGAGACACGCCGAACTCAACCCCACTGTCGTCCGAGTAGCGTCTCTCAAACGAAATCGCCGTAGCTCTCATCCCTGCTCTCCTTCGATGCGCGACAAATCCTTGCCGATGGCTGCGTCAATAGCAGCGCGCACGCTCAACGCTGGAAAGTTGTGGTCTGACAGAGCTATTCGGTTGTGGTTCTCTTCCAACTTCCAGCCGTAAGTCGTACCGTTCTGCACGTTCTTGCGGGCATTCATTGAATCGAGGAAATCCAGCCGCTCTGCATCTGTCAGCAGTTGCGCTGGCCCTGCCTGTCCTTGTGGATCACGGGTTACCGCTGGCCCTGCCTTCCCTGCGCTTGCTTCTTGTTCATCCGGCTCGGCTTCGTCGCTGTACGTGTGCGGGCACGAGCCGTGCCAGCCGTCACTGATGCATCCCAAGCAAACAGGTCGTGGCACAGGATCAGCGCCGTAGCGGTCAGGCTGGTCGCGTTCGCTCATGGCTTCTCTCCTTGTTCATTCGTCCCCGCGCTCCGGCTAGCAGGGACCTCCTTGGCTGGCGGTGCGGTCGTAGAGTTCGCAAGGGCTTTGGCAACGTCTTCCATCCAGCGAACATCGCCAGCAGGCGGGAGCCATTCAGGCTGATGCGCACCATAGGTCTTGTGCCATTGGTCAAGCTGCTTCACCCCACGCTGCAACAGGGCGACGAGGTGCCGAGCAGTCCCGGCTGACAGCGCATCCAGATAGCCGTGACGGCGGGCGCGCTCTAGTTCTTGCGTCGGGTTCAGTGGAGCCTCGCGCCCATCAACAACGGCCACGTCCGCCAAGGTAGTCCGCTCTCCGGCGCACGCGGAAGAATCAACAGAAGTGCCTTCGGGCGAATGTCCAGAATGCCCGCTGTCTGCCTTCCCTCCAGCAGTGAGGGCGGCGCGGCAGCAAACTTTTCCGAGTTGACAGCGGACATTCCAGCAGCCCTGCGGGTTCTTGTTGCGGCACAGGTCGTTCAGCGCAGCAAGGCGGCGATACTTTTCAGGCGTGTTGTGCCCGTCCCAGGTGCCGGAGTAAGGGGGCAGCCCCGTAAACAGGTGCGCGTGTGAGTCGTGAAAGTGCCACGACACTTGCCCCGTCGGCAGGTCGATGTAGACGCAGCCATGCCAGTCGTCGGACCAGCCTTCAATCGCCGTGCGAGCAACGCCTGACGGAAACGAACGTGCCAGCGCCGCCACTACCTTGTTGCGCTCTTCGTATGCGGCATCCTTCCGAGCTCGCATTTCCGCCAGCCCCCCATCCTCTACGGGGGGAGCAGCAACCGGGGCAGCGCGGCGCATTGCCCGCAACACCTGTTCTTCGCTTACGTCCGTTCTTCCTTGCCGCGATGGCTTGAAGATGGCGTAACCGCAAGGCTCGCCCAGGGTCTGAGGGTCGCCGTTGTCGAGGTTGATCGGGTAGGGGTTGTCGAAGGCCCAATACTCCGGCCTGTCGTCAACGAAGTTCTTCCACAGCCAGAGCTTTTTGGCATCGAGGGGAGCAGAGGGCTCCCGAAGTGCTGCGACGAGCCGCTTCATTTCGGCCATCGTCACCATATC
This sequence comes from Nevskia sp., assembly GCA_028291705.1. Lineage (GTDB taxonomy): Bacteria > Pseudomonadota > Gammaproteobacteria > Nevskiales > Nevskiaceae > Nevskia. Next base: position 759 of record JAQGNS010000193.1, on the reverse strand, counting down.
GAAACTGCCGGGGAAGTCGAGTTCGCTAGGCTCGTCCACGAACGGCGCGATCCACTGAATGCCAGCGGCCGTACACAACTCGATAACCTGCTCGTCGGTCGGGCTCGCTGCTACAGGTGCGGCAGGCTTTGTGTCAGTCATTGCTTGTCCTTTTCGGATGCCTTTTGTGGCGCGAAGATGCACATCCCTAGTTGCTTGCATTCGTGCTTTTTTGGGGCCGCACCAAGTTGCATTCCGCACACCAACGCCACGCCCCAGCAGACTCGGCCGTTCTGCGGTTGGATGGTGGTTACGGTTTTCACAGCTCTCCCCCGGCGACAGAGGGAGCGGCATCAGGTGCGGCGGGCTGCTGCACATTTCGCCAGTAGTCACCCTCGTTGACCCAGCACACTATGCAATCTCCAAGCTGCCACATCGATGGCGAAAGGTTTTTGCGCATCTCGTCCAGCGCGCTCCCATTGACGCGCTCCATCCTGATCGGCCCGGCAACGCAAGGAGAGGCTGGCGCTGCTGCGAGAGCTGCGCGGAGTTCTGCTCGCCCTGCTTCCCATGCCTTCCGCATTTGGCGGCCCAACGGGTAGTCGTAGTCGCCCGTTGTGAAGGAGCGCAAGCGGCCTTCCGATTGCGAGTCGGCCCACGCCTCAAACAGCGCCCGTTCGTCAGGGATAGATTCAGTCATGGCTTGCCTTTCGGGAACTCGAGTTCGATGGGATCGACGTACACCCGCAAGGTCACCTTCACCGCGCGGAGGATGCCCTT
>JAQGNS010000184.1 GCA_028291705.1 Nevskia sp. | reverse complement strand
TCGTCGGCGAGTACGGCTATCGCCGGATGCGCTTTCCGCAGCACACGCCGCTCAGCTTCCGCGCCTTCCTGCGCAGCGTCACCAGCTACCGCCCGCATTGAACGGCCTGCCCCTCATTGCCGGCTACAGGCCGCAGGCGCCTCTCCTGTATGCGGCCGAGGGGCCGCTCAGCCAGGCGCGTTTCCTGGGGCAGGCGGCGGCCCTGGCGCGGACCCTGCCGGAGGCGACCTACGCGCTCAACCTGTGCGAGTCGCGCCAGGCCTTCCTGCTGGGTTTCGCCGCCGCCCTGCTGCGCGGCCAGACCAGTCTGCTGCCGCCGAACAAGACCGTGGACACGGTTGCCGCCATCCGCGCCCGCTACCCGGACAGCTACGTGCTCTCGGACGGAACCCTCGACGGGGCTCTGGCGGGGGTCGTGCCGGTGTCGCTGGACCTGGCCTGCGAGGACTGGTCCGATGCCGCGCCGGCCATACCCGCCGGCCACATCGCGGCGATGCCCTTCACCTCCGGCAGCACCGGCAACCCGCTGCCGCACGCCAAGACCTGGGGCGGCATGGTCACCCATGCCGGCCTGCTGTCGCGGCGGCTCGGCTTCGACGGCGCCCACCTCGCCGCCACGGTGCCGCCGCAGCATACCTACGGCCTGGAGACCACCGTCCTGGCGGCGCTGGCCGGCGGCGCGGTGAGCCATTGCGCGCGGCCGTTCTTCCCGCAGGATGTGGCCAGCGTGCTGGAGGCGCTGCCGGCGCCGCGGCTGCTGATCACCACCCCGGTGCATCTGAATGCGCTGGTGCAGGCGCGGCAGGCCCTGCCGCCGCTGGCCGGCATCGTCTCCGCCACCGCGCCGCTGTCGCCGCAACTGGCGGCGGCGGCGGAACAGTTGCTGGGCGCGCCGCTGCATGAAATCTATGGCTCGACCGAATCCGGCGGCGTCGCCACCCGCCGCACCACCGCCGGCGAGCTGTGGCAGCCGCTGCCGGGGGTGTCGCTGCGCGAGGACGAGGGCGGCGCCCTGGTCAGCGGGCCGCACCTGGCCGCGCCGCAGCGGCTGGCCGACATCATCGAAACCGGCGCGGACGGCCGCATCCGCCTGCTCGGCCGCAGCGGCGACCTGCTCAAGGTGGCGGGCAAGCGCATGTCCCTGGCCGAGCTGAACCACCGCCTGCTGGCCATCCCCGGCGTCGAGGACGGCGTGGTGTTCCTGCCCGAGCCGGCCGCTGCCGCCGCCACCTCCAACGTTACCGTGATCCGCCCCGCCGCCCTGGTGGTGGCGCCCACGCTGAACGAGCAGCAGATCCTCGATCTGCTGCGGCAGAGCGTGGACCCGGCCTTCCTGCCGCGCCCCCTGCGCCTGGTGGCGCGGCTGCCGCGCAACGAGCTGGGCAAGCTGCCGCGCGCCGCCCTGCTCGAGCTGATGCGCTGATGAAACCGCACCAGTCCACCTCATCGGAGCCGGTGTCCGGCAGCTTCACGGTGCCGGCCGACCACCCTTGCCTGCCGGGCCATTTCCCCGGCTTGCCGATCGTGCCGGGCGTGGTCCTGCTCGACCTGAGTTGCGCCGTGCTGCTGCGGGCGCGTCCGGATCTGGGGGCGCCGCGCGAGATCAAGGCGGCCAAGTTCATGCGCCCGGTGAAGGCCGGCGACGTGGTGCGGGTTTCCTTCGCCGCCGCCACCGGCGCGGCCGACACCCTGCGCTTCAGCTGCGAGACCGACAGCGGCCTGGTGGCGCAGGGCCAGATCGTGTTTTCCCTCCGGCCATGAGCACCGACGGCAACGGCGCGAACGACGGCGGCGCCTGGAAGGCGCAGCCGGAGCGCAGCAGCGTTTTCTGGGTGGTGCTGCTGATCTGGATCGCGGTCCATCTCGGCCGCTGGTTCACCCGCGTCCTGCTGTGGCCCATCGTGCTGTTCTTCCTGCTCACCGGCGGGGCGGCGCGCAAGGCCTCGCGCGGCTACCTGCGCCGGGTGCTGGGACGTGCGCCGCAGGCGGCCGAAGTGCTGCGGCATTTTTATACCTTCGCCTCCTGCACCGTCGACCGCCTGCTGATCCTCGCCGGCCGCGGCCGGCAGCTGAACGTGCGCGTGCACCTGCCGCCCGAGGTGGAGCAGGTGGTGCATGGCGGCGGGGGTTGCCTGATGCTGGTGTCGCACCTGGGCAACTTCGAGGTGCTGCGCCAGCTCGGCGAGGGCCGCCGCGACCTGCCGCTGCGCATCGTCCTCGACCGCAGCCAGGGACCGTTGCTGACCGGCCTGCTGGAACGCATCAACCCGCAGTTCTCGGCTTCCATCATCGACGCCGGCAAGCGTGGTCCGGAACTGGTGCTGGCGCTGCGCGAGGCGCTCGACCAGGGCTGCAGCATCGGCATCATGGCCGACCGCGTACACGGCAGCGAGCCGGTGGTGGAAGCGCAGTTCCTCGGCGGCAGCGTGCGCCTGCCCGCCGGCCCCTGGATCCTCGCCTCGGTGCTGCACACGCCGGTGATCGCCGCCTTCGGCATCTACCGCGGCGGTCGCGACTACGACGCCCACTTCGAGCTGGTCAGCGGCAGCTTCAGCGCCACCCGCGCCGAGCGCCAGGTGAAGATCCGCGAACTGGCGCAGCGTTACGCCGCCCTGGTCGAGCGGCAAGTGCGCACCGCTCCGTACAATTGGTTCAACTTCTATCCCTTCTGGTCCGATGAAACCCCTGGCCGTTAGCCATTACACCGTGACCACGGCCTGCGGCCGCGGCAACGCCGCCCTGCTCGACGCCTTGCGCAGCGGCCGTACCGGCCTGCACCACGGCCAGTTCGAGGCCGGCGCCATGGACAGCTGGTTCGGCGCCGTCGACCAGCTCGATGAACCGCTGCCCGAAGAACACGCCGGCTGGGATTGCCGCGTCAACCGGCTGCTGGCGGCGACGCTGCAGCAGGATGGCTTCATGCAGGCGGTGGCAAGCCTGCGTGAGCGCTACGGCGCCGCGCGCATCGGCGTCTTCGTCGGCACCAGCACCTCCGGCGTGCAGCAGGCCGAGTTCGCCTACCGCGACCGCGATCGCGCCGGCAACCGCCTGCCGCAGTGGTTCGACTACAACCACACGCAGAGCATCCACGTGCCGGCCGAGTTCGCGCGGCTGCTGCTCGGGCTCTCCGGCTGCTGCATGACCATCTCCACCGCCTGCTCCTCCAGCGCCAAGGTCTTCGCCGCGGCGGCGCGCGCCATCCGCGCCGGGCTGTGCGACGCGGCGGTGGTCGGCGGCGTCGACAGCCTGTGCCTGACCACGCTGTACGGCTTCAACTCCCTGCAACTGGTGTCGCCGGAAATCTGCCGTCCAGCCGACGCGCGCCGCAACGGCATCTCCATCGGCGAGGCCGGCGGCTTCGCCATCGTCGACCCGCAGTGGGTCGCCGACGCTCCGGCCCTGCTCGGCTACGGCGAGAGCGGCGACGCCCACCACATGTCCACGCCCGACCCGGAGGGCCGCGGTGCCCGGGCGGCGATGCAGGGCGCCCTCGACAGCGCCGGCGTCGCGCCGAAGGCGGTCGACTATATCAACCTCCACGGCACCGCCACCCAGGCCAACGACCTGGCCGAGGACCGCGCGGTCTACGCCTTGTTCGGCGGCGTGGTGCCCTGTTCCTCCACCAAGGGTTGGAGCGGCCACACCCTCGGCGCCGCCGGCATGGTCGAGGCCGCCGTCGCCATGCTGTGCATCGAGCACGGGCTGATTCCGCAAAGCCTCAACACCGAAGAGCTGGATCCGCTGCTGCGCGGCGCCATCGTCACGCGGACGCGCGCGGCCGGGATCGAGCGCGTGCTGAGCAATTCCTTCGGTTTCGGCGGCAGCAATTGCAGCCTGCTGTTCGGGCGCCTGACGTGAAACCGCTGTACATCCATGCCGTCGGCCTGGCCGCGCCGGGCTTGCCGGGCTGGGCCGAGGCGCGCCCGGTGCTGGCGGGGACGCAGCCCTGGCAGGCGCTGCCGGAAACTCCCTACGCGCCGCAGCTGCTGCCGCCCAACGAGCGGCGCCGCGCGCCGCCCGGCGTGCGCCAGGCGTTTCGCGCGGCGGAGGATGCGCGTAATGCGTCGAGCCTGGATTTTTCCCAGCTCGCCGCCGTCTTCGCCTCCTCGGACTCCGACCTGGCAGTGATGGACCGCATCAACACCGCCCTGGCCGAGCCGGTGCGCGCCGTCTCGCCCACCGATTTCCACAACTCCGTGCACAACGCCGCCAGCGGCTACTGGGGTATCGCCGTGGGCTGCCGCCAGCCCACCACCGCCGTCGGCGGCTACGACGGCTCCTTCGCCATGGGCCTGGTGGAAGCCGCGGGCCTGGTGCACGGCGACGGCCTCGGCGTGCTGCTGGTGGTGTTCGACGTGCCGCCGCCGCCGCTGCTGCGCAGCAGCCGGCCGATGCGCCATGCCGGCAGCATCGCCCTGGTGTTGGGTGCCGAACCAGACATGGGTACGGGCGAGCGCGCGCTGGCGCGGATGCGGCTGAGCCTCGCCGACGAGGCCGAATCGCCGTTGCAGGACGCCGCCCTCGAAGACCTGCGCCAGGGCAACCCGGCCCTGCGTGGCCTGCCGCTGCTGCGCGCCATTGCCCGCGGCGAAGCGGCGCGCCTGGTGCTGCCCCATGTGAGCGCCTGCAACATGGTGCTCGAGGTGGAGCCGGCGTGATCGGCCCGGATCGCATCCGCGCGCTGATCCCGCATGCCGGCGCCATGTGCCTGCTGGAGCAGGTGCTGCAGTGGGACGAAAGCACCATCCGCTGCCTCGCCAGCAGCCACCGCGACGCGCAGCATCCGCTGCGGCGGGACGGCGTGCTCAGCGCCCTGCACCTGATCGAATACTGCGCCCAGGCGCTGGCCCTGCATCGCGGCCTGGTGGCCGAAGCCAAAGGCGAGACGGCGCCGCGCGGCTGGCTGGTGTCGACGCGGGATTTCAAGCTGGCGGTGACGCGGCTCGACGAGTTGCCGGCGCCGATCGCCGTCAACGCCCGCGAGCTGCTGTATTACGAGGGCGGCACCCAGTACGAAGTCTCGGCCGAGGTGGACGGGCGGCTGCTGGGCAGCGGCCGCATTTCAGTGGTCAAGGCGCCGGAATAGGCGATGCCGGCCATACCCTCGACCTTGCTGGCGGACTTGTTCACGGCAGGCATCCACGCCGCGGAACTGCGCCAGCCGGGCGATCCGGCGCTGCTCTACCCGGAGGAGGTCGCCCACCTGGCCAAGGCCATCGCCAAGCGCGTCGGCGAATACGCGGCGGGGCGCCTGTGCGCGCGCCAGGCGCTTTCGCAACTGGGCATCGACGGCTTCCCCCTGCTGGTCGGCGCCGACCGGCGCCCGCAATGGCCGGACGGCATGGTCGGCAGCATCACCCATACCCACGGCTTCGGCGGCGCCGTGGTGGCGCGGCGCGCACAGTGGAGCGCTGTTGGCGTCGACGCGGAAGTGATCGGCCGGGTCAAGCCGGCGCTGTGGTCCAAGGTGTGTGCGCCGCAGGAGATCGCCTGGCTGGAAACATTGCCCGAAGGCGAGCAGGCGCGCGTCGCCGCGCTGATCTTCAGTGCCAAGGAAGCTTTCTACAAATGCCAGTACGAGCTGACCGAGGGCTGGGTGGGATTCCAGGATGTGGCCCTGGACCCGGCCGCCGACCTGCGCGGCGGACATTTCGCGGTGCGGCCCCTGGTGCCGCTGCAGCTGACCGGCCTGCGGGCGCCACCCTGGACCGGCCGCTTCCGTTTCGAGGAAAACCTGGTGGTCAGCGGTATCGGCTTCGCCGCGGCCTGAACGGTCGCCGCCGTCGCCGCGCGGGCGCCCGCAACGCCGCCGCGGACTGTGAGCCAGGGCCGGTTTGCGAGATACTTTGCACATGACCGTTCTCAAAATCGAAGCCGCCGGCCCCGCCGAGGCATGGCCGCGCTTGCCGTACCACATTGAAAGCGCCGGACCGCCCGGCTCGCGGCGGCCCCTGCCCGAACAAACCCTGTGCGAATTCCGCTTCGGCCCGGCCGGGGCGGAGCGCGACCCGCGGCGCATCGCCATCGACCTGGAAGCCTTGCCCGGGGCCGATGCGGGCGACCTGTGGCGCAGCGAGCTGCCGGTGCGCCACGGCTGGGACGGCGCCATCGGCTACAGCGAAAACGACGAAGTGCTGGTGATGCAGCTGCGCCTGGAAGAAGCCGAACTGGCCGACATGGAAGAGGCGGTATACCGGGCCTACCTGCGCCTGGTCGGCTTCGTCGCCGCGCGCGGCTACCCCGAGCTGTGGCGCATCTGGCACTACCTCGGCGCCATCAACGAGGGCGAGGGCGATGCCGAGCGCTACCGCCAGTTCTGCATCGGCCGCTACCGCGCCGTTGCCGACCGTCCGGATTTCGAGGCGCAGCTGCCGGCCGCCACCGCCATCGGCACCCGCGGCGGCGGTCTCGACCTGGTCGTGCTGGCCGGCAAGCGCCCCGGTCTGCAGGTGGAGAATCCACGCCAGGTCAGTGCCTTCCGCTACCCGCGGCCCTACGGCCTGCGCAGCCCCAGCTTCTCCCGCGCCACCCTGCTGCCCTGCGCCGACGGCGCGCGGCTGCTGGTCTCCGGCACCGCCAGCATCGTCGGCCACGCCACCGCCTTCGCCGGCGACCCGGCGGCGCAGCTGCGACAGATCGCCGCCAACCTGCAGGCGCTGCTGGCGCACGCGGTCCATACCCGCCTGCCGGGGCGCGAGGCGGACGAGTTCGCCGCCGAGTCCTATATCGTCTACTTGCGCCACGCCGAGGACCTGCCGCGGGTGCGGCAGGCCTTGCAGGAGCATTTCGCCGACGCGCCGGCACGGATGGTGATCGGCGATATCTGCCGGAGTGAATTGTTGATCGAGGTCGAAGCAGCGTACCGTATGCCGGTGGCCTGAGTGGTTGCCTGATTGGTTGTTTGATTAGTTGCCTTAATTGGGGGTGACGATCGCCGACGGTTTCATCTCGCAGGAAGCGAACCCTTACTGGAAGTCAGCCGATGAATGCGGAATCGATGGTCGATGTGCTGGTGATCGGTGCCGGTCCGGCCGGCGCCATGGCGGCCGCGCTTTCGCGCCAACGCGGGCTGTCGGTGCGGGTGCTGGAGAAGACCCAGTTTCCGCGCTTCTCCATCGGTGAGAGCATGCTGCCGCAGAGCCTGGGCCTGCTGGAGGAAGCGGGCATGCTGGAAGCGGTGGAACGGGCCGGCTTCCAGTACAAGGACGGCGCACAGATCGTACGCGGCGACCGCAAGGTCGATTTCGAGTTTTCGCAGAAGACCTGCGCCGGCTACCCCCACGCCTACCAGGTGACGCGCGCCGACTTCGACCATGTGCTGATCAAGGAAGCGCAGCGCCAGGGCGCGGAAGTGCGCTACCAGCAGGAGATCGTCGCCGCCGATTTCTCCGGCGACACGGCGCGGGTGGTCAGCCGCGATGCGCAGGGGCGGGAATCCAGCCACCGCGCGCGCTTCGTCTTCGATGCCAGCGGCTTCGGCCGCATCCTGCCGCGCCTGCTCGACCTTGACCGCCCGGCCGACTTTCCGGTGCGCGCCTCCCTCTTCATGCACGTCGAGGATCGCATCGTCGATGCCGACTTCGACCGCAACAAGATCCGCGTCGCGGTGCATCCCGAGCATGACGACATCTGGTATTGGCTGATCCCGTTCTCCGGCGGCCGCGCCTCTATCGGCGTCGTCGCGGAAGACAAGGTGCTGCAAACCTATTCCGGCGATGTCAGCCAGCGGCTCAACGCGCTGATCGCGGAGGAGCCCGGGATGAAGCGCATGCTGCGCAACGCCCAGCCGCTGTGGCCGGAAGCGCGCGAGATCCGCGGCTACGCCACCGCCGTGTCCAGCCTGCACGGCCCGAACTTCGCCCTGCTCGGCAACGCCGGCAAATTCCTCGACCCGGTATTTTCTTCCGGCGTCACCATCGCGCTGAAGTCCGCCGCCCTGGCGGTGCCGCTGGCGCACCGGCAGTTGCAGGGCGAGACGGTGGACTGGGAGGCGGAGTTCGCCGAGCCGCTGATGCTCGGCGTGGACACCTTCAAGGGCTACGTCGAAACCTGGTACGAGGGCGCGCTGCAGACCATCATGTTCAGCGAGCGGCGGCCGCAGCGCGTCTACGAGCTGCTGTGCAGCGTGCTCGCCGGTTATGCCTGGGACACCGAGAATCCCTACGTCGGCCGCTCCGGCCGCCGCCTGCGCGCGCTGGCGCAGACGCTGCGCGACCTGTAACAGCCCCCGGCGCGCGGTGCCGCTACTTCAGCGCCGCGACGATTTCCGGTGCGTTGAGCAGTTGCTCGATCTTCAGGCGGAACGCCTCCGGCACGGCCTTCTTGGCCTTGCCCGGGGCATTGAAGAAGCTGCCTTCCAGGTCCTGGCTGCCTTTGGTGTTCTTCGCCGCCAGCTTGCGCCCGCTGCCGTCGTAGACGTTGAGCGTGAGGTCGTAGTAGACGGTGGGATTCTTGAAGGTGTCGCTTTCCCAGTTGTCCACGCGCAGCAGCACGGCGCGCGCCGGCTTGTTGCGCAGCAGGGCGTAGACGGCGCTGCCTTCGGTGTCCTTCTGCGTCAGGGTCACCGGCGAGGCGGTGAAGCCGGCGCCGGTCAGCGACAGGATCAGCGAGCCGGTCATTTCCATCGCCAGCGGCTGCTTGGAGCCGGTCACCACGTCGAACGGCACGCCCATGTTGCCGCGCTGCAGCCCGACGAAATCCGGCTTCTTGTCGCCGGATAGCACGTACTTGCGCTGCTCCCAGGCGGCCACGGTGACGCGCCGCGCGCCGCTGTAGGCGAGATTGGCCCGTGAGGCGTCGTAGTCGTACTTGTTGCCCACGGCGCAGCCGGCGAGCAGCGTCATGCTGGCCAGCAACAGACCGATTCCCTGGATTTTCATCTGCAGCTCCGGATCGCGGCGTGGTGCCGCGTCCGCCCATCCTAACCGGCCCGGGCCTTGCCGTGCCGGCCGCGGGTGCTACAGGCTCTTAAGAGGTGCCGCCGGCTTCCGCCTGCAGCGCCGGCTTCGTAGTCACCGGCAAGTCCACCGGCACCTGCAGTCCCGGCTTGTTCGGATTGATGCGATGACCGTTGACGATCACTTCGTAATACAGATGCGGGCCGGTGGCCCAGCCGGTGCGGCCGACCTCGGCGATGACCTGCCCGCGGCTCACCGTCGAGCCGACTTCCAGCCCCGGCGTGAATGACGCCAGGTGCGCGTAGGCCGTCTCCACCGTGGCGCAATGGCGGATGCGCAGGTACAGGCCGTAGTGACCGCGGCGGCCGATGGCCTCGATCACCCCGTCCTCGGCGGCGTGCACCGGCGTGCCTTCCGGCGCGCCGAAGTCCACGCCCTTGTGGAAGCGGCGCCGTTTCAGGATCGGATGCACGCGCCAGCCGAACGGCGAGGTGATGCGCTCGTCGTCGACCGGTGTATCCAGCGTGACCAGATGCGTACCAGGTAGTACTTCGCCGCCACCGGTTGCTGCCGCCGGCGGCGAAGCCGCCGGAGCATTCGCTCCGGCGCTCGCCGTGATCATCAGCAGGGCCAGGACCGACAGGCCCCGGCGTCGGTGCGCCCCAACGGCGCATGCGGATGGAATCACGTTTTGCATAACCTCGCTCCTTGAGGATTTCAGATGTTGAACGGCTTGGCGATGCCGAAATACAGCGCCGCGCGCGGACCCCAGGCCGGGGCGCCGACGCCGATGCCGGAACCGTCGCGGATCTCGTTCTTGCGGTCCAGCACGTTGATCACCGCCATGCGCAGGTCGACCTTGCCCAGCGCGTCGCTGATCTCCACCGAACGGCTCGCCGACAGGTCGAACTGCACGTTCGGCTTGAGCTTCTCGGTGTTGGCGAAGCCGGCGCGCAGGCCGTCTTCGTAGGTGCCTTCGATGCCGAAGGTGGTGCGCCACAGCACGTAGGAGGCGCCGCCGGAAATGGTCAGGGCCTGGTTGTGGTCGAGGTAGATGTAGTGCTGGCTGACGTAGGCGAACTCGGCCGGGTCGGGGAAGGCCACGGCCTGCGCCGAGACGTTGTTGGTCGCCTGCGCCACCGACTTGGCGAAGTTCAGGTAGGCCGACAGGTTGCCCTGGTGGTAGGCATTGGTGAACTCCAGGCCGTAGACGTGGCCCTGGGCGTAGTTGAACGGCGTGAAGATCAGCGCCGTGCCGAACTGGCCTTCGTCGATCAGGTTGCGGGCATAGCGGTAGTACGCGTCCAGGCCGACGGTGTAGGACGATGTCAGCTGGTGCAGCACGCCCAGGTCGAAGTAATGCGAGCGTTCCGGTTGTACCGGGCTGTTGAGAACGCAGTTATTGCTCGCGGTCGGCGTGCAGCCCGGCTGGGTCGCCGAGGCCAGGGTGGTATTGGCGAATTTGTCGACGGTGGAGTTGGCGACGAGCTCGCTCGGCGGCGGCGTGAAGTAGCGCGAGTAGCCGGCGTGGATGGTGGTGCGCGGTGTCAGGTAGTCGATCATGCCGATGCGCGGGCTGAGCTGCTGCCCGGTGACGAAGGCGCTGATGTGGTCATAGCGTAGGCCGTAGTTGACGATCAGGTTCTTGGTGACTTCCCACTTGTCCTGGATGTAGATGCTCGCCGTGGTGTTGCCGTTCTTCGGGTTGTTGTCGACGAGGGTGGTCGGACCGCCGAAGCACACCTGGTTGTTGGGATCGGTGCTGGCCGTGGTGCCGGCAGCACAAGGTGTGGCGCCGCTCGCCTGCGGGGTGGTGGTGAACACCGTGGAGCGATTGTCGGCGCGGTCGTCCTCGGTGCTGGCCGAGAAGCCGGTGGTGATGGTGTGCGAATTGGTCAGCGGGTAACTCAGGTCGCCCTGCATACCCAGCACCGAGGCCTTGCGCTTGATGTCGGAGGCGGTGCCGTTGAACACCAGGTCGCCCACCGGGTCGGCCGAGAAGGACACCGTGCTGACGCGCTGGAACGCCGCGACCTGGTAGGTCATGTCGTCGGCACCGACGCCCTGTAGCGCCAGGATGCCGAACTGGTTGCGCTCGAACTGCCGCTCGTTGAGGCCGCGCGAGTCGATGTTCGATGCGCCCACGGCAGCGGAGTTGGGCGGGTTGCCCGCATCGCAGGCGCTATTGCCGTTGAGCTGGTTGACGAAGTCGCAGCTCACCGGCTGATCGGGATTGTTCGGAATCTCGAAGCGCGTGGCGGAAGCGGCGTAGAGCGCGCTGATCTTGGTGTTGCTGTCGAGCAGGTAGGACAGGTAGGCGAAGCCCTTGCCCTGCCGGGTGCGGTCGTGGATGGCGTTGCTGGAATCGGTGGTGTTCTCGATGCCCAGGTTGTTGGTCAGGTATTGGCCGGTGACGTAGCCGGTGAGGTTTCCGACGGTCTTGCCCAGCTCGAAGCTCGGGTTGACCGTGTCGTGGCTGCCGCCGTACATCTCGACTTCGCCGCCGTCATAGCGGTCCTTGGTGACGATGTCGATGACGCCGGCGGTGCGCAGGCCGTACTGGGCCGGCAGGGCGCCGGTATTCAGCGTGATGCTCTTGGCGAAGCGCGTGTCCAGCACCTGGCCGAAACCGCTGACGCCGTCCGGCAGGATGATGCCGTTGATGCGGTACTGGATGTCGTTGTGGTCGCCGCGGATGTGCAGCTGGCCCTGGTTGTCGTTGGCCACGCCCGGCGCCTGCAGCAGCACATGGTTGAACTGGGTGTTGTCGCCTTCGGGCAGCTGCGCGATGGTCTTCGCGTCGAAGGTGTACTGGCTGCTGCCGGTGGAGGGCGACAGGCTGTTGCGCGCCCGCTCGAAGCGCCTGGCGGTGACGGTGACGGTATTCAGCTCCTTGGTGCCCAGCGCCAGCTCGGCCTTGCTGGTCTGGCCGGAGCTGACCTGCACATCGACGCTGTTGAAATCACTGCCCTTGGCCGCGTTGACGGTATAGGTGCCGGCGGCGATGCCGCTGATGGTGAAGATGCCGTGGGCATCGCTCTGCGCTTGCGCCACCACCTTGCCCGAGGCGTTGAGCAACTGGATCTTGGCGGAACCCAGCGGCTTGCCGTCGCCGCCGACGACGATGCCCTGGATGGTGCCTTCGCTGGTGGAGGCCGCGAGCAGTTGCGCGTCAGCGGCGAGGGCGTGGGTGGGAAGGGTGCTGCTGGCGAATCCCAGAAATGCGGCAATCAGATAGCGGCGCGTGGAAAGGCGCGCAGCCGGCGCAAAGGAAAGCATGAATTGGTCATCCTCGTTGATGGAAAAACAGGCGCAACCGCTCAGGGTGGTGTGCGCGATACAGCGACCGCCGGATCAAACGAGGATGAGGGGAGGTCCGCGGCTGTTGGGACGCGCGATGGTGCGCAGCGGCGCAGCCGCCACGATCGGCAGCGCCGGGCCGATGCCGCGGGGCACGACGATGCTCGATGCGTCCACCACCAGTGGCGTGCCGCCGGCCGCATGGGCCAGGGCGCAGACTTCGCAACTGGAGTTGGTTTCCTGCTTCAGCTCATGGCTGGTGGCGTGCACCACCGCGGCCGTCTGGATGACCAGAAAGCCGAACGCAATGAGGAAACGGGAGATTACCGGGAAACGCATGACGCTTAAATACCACGAACGCGCCATGGCTGGAAAGCGGCGAACCCCTGAAAGTCCCCTTCAAAGTGCTTTAAAAGCACTGTTCAGTTGTCATCCGCCTCATCATCCACGCCGACCCGGCCATGTGGGAGCGGCTTTGGTTTTTCGCTTTCAGCGCTCGGCGTTCAACGCTCGGCCTTGGCGCTGAAGAAGCGCGCCAGGCGCTGGCGCGTGGTCTCGTTGACTTGGCAGCGGATGAACTTGCCGTCGCGCTCAACCTCGATCAGGCCGGCGTTGACCATTTCCTTGATGTGGTGCGACAAGGTGGGGGCGCCGATCTTGAGCAGGCCCATCAGGTCCTGCATGGCGCAGGTCTTGACGCTGGCGCCGCGGTTGCGCAGCAGCTCCAGGTAAGCGGCCAGACGATTGGGATTGGACAGGGCCTTGAAGGCCAGGGCCAGGTCGGTCAGGTCCGCATCGTTCATTTTGGGGTTCACGCGCCGCCGCCTCACATCGCCATGCCTGATAGTCTGACACAATTCGTCAGTTTGACAATCATCGAATTGATGAATAGCCTGCTGCGCACCCTTTGTCCGCAAGAGCATGCCCCATGGCCGACGCCGCCGCAGTCCAAGACAACCTCCTGGCCCAGCCGCTGCGCCTGCCCAACGGCAGCGTGCTGCGCAACCGCATCGCCAAATCGGCGATGAGCGAGGCGCTCGCTTCCTACGACAATCACGTCACGCCGCTGCTGCCGCGCCTGTACGGCCGCTGGGCCGCCTCCGGCATCGGCCTGCTCATCACCGGCAACGTCATGATCGACCGCCGCGCCCTGGGCGAGCCCGGCAATGTGGCGCTGGAGGACGAGTCGGACCTGCCGCTGCTGCGGCAGTGGGCCGAGTCCGCCACTGCGCAGGGCGCGCAGATCTGGATGCAGCTCAACCACCCGGGCAAGCAGTCGCCCAAGGGCCTCAACGCCTTCAACCTGGCGCCCTCGGCCATCCCCTTCGGCAAGGAGCTGGCCGGCTTCTTCGACGCGCCGCGCGAGGCCACGCCGGCGCAGATCGAGGACATCATCGCCCGCTTCGGCCGCGCCGCCGCGCTGGCCCGCAAGGCCGGCTTCAGCGGCGTGCAGATCCACGGCGCCCACGGCTACCTGGTCAGCCAGTTCCTGTCGGCGTACCACAACCAGCGCAGTGACGAGTGGGGCGGCAGCGCGGAGAAGCGCCGCCGCTTCGTGCTGGCGGTGTACGCAGAAATCCGCCGCCAGACCGGCCAGGACTTTCCCATCGGCATCAAGCTCAACTCCGCCGACTTCCAAAAGGGCGGCTTCACCGAAGAGGAGTCGATGGAAACCATCCGCGCCCTGGCGCAGGCGGGCATCGACCTGGTGGAAATCTCCGGCGGCACCTACGAGGCGCCGGCGATGACCGGCACCACGCAGGGGCAGAAGGCCTCGACTGCGGCGCGTGAAGCCTACTTCCTCGGCTTCGCCGAGAAGGCGCGGGCCGCCGTTTCCACGCCGCTGATGGTCACCGGAGGCTTCCGCAGCTGCGCCGGCATGAACGCGGCGCTGCGCGGCGGCGCGCTCGACCTGGTCGGCCTCGGCCGCCTGCTGGCGCTGGACCCGGACGCCCCCGCCGCCCTGCTGCGCGGCGCGGACAGCCCCTACCAGGTGCGCACCATCACCACCGGCATCAGGGCGGTCGACCGCATGGCGCTGATGGAAGTGGCCTGGTACGCGCGGCAGCTGCACCGCATCGCCAACGGCAAGAAGCAGAACCCGAACGAAAGCGGTCTGTGGGCCCTGCTCGGCACGGTGGCGGCGAGCGGCTGGGGCACGTTCCGCACGCGGCGCCTGCGCGCGGCCTAGAGCGGGAAGGGGGCTGGGCTGCTGGCGCAACGCTTTCGCGCCACCAATAAAAAAGGCCGGGTGCGGTTCCGTGAAGAACCGCACCCGGCCTTTTATCGCTTCAGTTCCCACTTACGCCGCGACCTTCTCCTGCGCCATCTCCGGCGCCGAGCTGCGGATCAGGTGGTCGAAGGCGCTGAGCGCGGCCTTGGAGCCTTCGCCCATGGCGATGACGATCTGCTTGTACGGCACCGTGGTGACGTCGCCGGCGGCGAACACGCCCGCCACCGAGGTTTGCCCGCGCGCGTCCACTTCGATCTCGCCGCGCGGCGACAGCGCCACCGTGCCCTTCAGCCATTCGCTGTTCGGCAGCAGGCCGATCTGCACGAAGATGCCTTCCAGTTCCACCGTGTGGCTTTCGCCGCTCAGGCGGTTCTTGTAGACCAGCCCGTTGACCTTCTGGCCGTCGCCGGTCACCTCGGTGGTCTGCGCCGAGGTGATGACCTTGACGTTGGGCAGGCTGTACAGCTTGCGCTGCAGCACCGCGTCGGCGCGCAGCTGCGCGTCGAACTCGATCAGCGTGACGTGCTTGACGATGCCGGCGAGGTCGATGGCCGCTTCCACGCCCGAGTTGCCGCCGCCGATCACCGCGGTGCGCTTGCCCTTGAACAGCGGGCCGTCGCAGTGCGGGCAGTAGGCCACGCCCTTGTTGCGGTAGTCGTTCTCGCCCGGCACGTTCATCTGCCTCCAGCGCGCGCCGGTGGAGAGAATCACGGTCTTGGCTTTCAGCGTAGCGCCGCCCGCGAGCTGCACCTCGATCAGGTTCTCGCCGGGGATCAGCTTCTCGGCGCGCTGCAGGTTCATGATGTCCACGTCGTAGTGCTTGACGTGCTGCTCCAGCGCCATCGCCATCTTCGGGCCTTCGGTTTCCTTCACCGAGATGAAGTTCTCGATGCCCATGGTGTCCAGCACCTGGCCGCCGAAGCGCTCGGCCGCCACGCCGGTGCGGATGCCTTTGCGCGCGGCATAGATCGCCGCGGCGGCGCCGGCGGGACCACCGCCGATGACCAGTACGTCGAAGGCGGCCTTGCCCTTGATCTTCTCGGCTTCACGCGCGGCGGCGCCGGTGTCGATCTTGGCGAGGATTTCCTCGACGCCCATGCGGCCCTGGCCGAAGCTCTCGCCGTTGAGGTAGATGGTCGGCACGGACATGACCTGGCGCTCGTCGACTTCCGCCTGGAACAGCGCGCCGTCGATGGCCACGTGCTTGATGTTCGGGTTCAGCACGGCCATCAGGTTCAGCGCCTGGACCACGTCCGGGCAGTTCTGGCAGGACAGCGAGAAATAGGTCTCGAAGCTGTATTCGCCTTCGAGGTTCCTGATCTGCTCGATCACCTCCAGGCCCAGCTTCGACGGGTGGCCGCCGACCTGCAGCAGCGCCAGCACCAGCGAGGTGAACTCGTGGCCCATGGGGATGCCGGCGAAGCGCAGGCTGATGTCCTGGCCAGGGGTGCTCAGGCTGAAGGACGGCGTGCGCCCGGCGTGGCCGCGGTGCTCGGTCAGGCTGATCTGGTCGGACAGCAGGACCAGGTCCTGCAGCAGCGCCAGCATTTCCTGCGACTTCTCGCCGTCGTCGATGCTGGCCTCGATCGCGATCGGGCGCGTCACGCGCTCCAGGTAGCCCTTGAGCTGCGATTTGAGTTCGGTGTCCAGCATGACGGGTGCTCCTTGTTGAATTCGGGATGCAGCAGTACTGCTCCGGCGCGGGGGCGCCGGATTGTTTCCACAAGCTGAGCCCGCGGACCGGCGCGATGCCGGCCCGCGGACCGTGGATCAGATCTTGCCGACCAGTTCCAGCGAGGGCTTCAGGGTCTTCTCGCCTTCCTGCCACTTGGCAGGGCAGACTTCGCCCGGGTGCGAGGCGACGTACTGGGCAGCCTTGACCTTGCGCAGGAGTTCCTTGGCGTCACGGCCGATGCCGTTGTCGTGGATCTCGCAGAGCTTGATCTGGCCTTCCGGGTTGATGACGAAGGTGCCGCGCAGGGCCAGGCCTTCTTCCTCGATCATCACTTCGAAGTTGCGGGTGATGGCGCCGGTGGGGTCGCCGACCAGCGGGTACTGCACCTTCTTGATGGCTTCGGAGGTGTCGTGCCAGGCCTTGTGGGCGAAATGCGTGTCGGTGGAAACACCGTAGACTTCCACGCCGAGCTTCTTGAACTCCGCGTAGGTGTCGGCGAGATCTTCCAGCTCCGTCGGGCAGACGAAGGTGAAGTCGGCCGGATAGAACACCACCACGGACCACTTGCCCTTCAGCGAGGCGTCGGAAACGTCGACGAACTTGCCATTGTGGAAGGCGGTGGCCTTGAAGGGTTTGACACTGGTGTTGATCAGAGACATGTGCAGAACGCTCGCTCAGTGGATTGAGCCAACATCCTAACCGCGACACGCTGATAGGGAAAATGAATTATTTGTATCAGGGCGTTTAAGAAAGTTAATCGTGGCCGCCCTTGGTCGCCGCGCACCGAAAGCGCGCGAAAATGACACCCAGGGTGGGAAAATAGGGGATCAGGCCGGTATTTCAAGCCCGTATTTGAAGACTGCGCGCCTCAAGGCGCCGCCGGCAAGGAACTATTTTAAAGTGGGAATTTCTACAGCTGCTCCAATGCAGCCCCGACGCAGCCATACCGTAGCGCGACTCAGAGAACACTACTAGATGGATGACCGCAGCAACCCCGGCGCCGCTTCCGGCACCGCGCTCCCCGCATTCGAAGCCCTCCGCGGCTACCTCAATTCCCAGATCCTCGGCCAGGAAAACCTGGTCGAACGCCTGCTGGTGGCCCTGCTGGCCGACGGGCACCTGCTGGTGGAGGGCCCACCCGGCCTGGCCAAGACCCGCGCCATCAAGGCCCTGGCCAGCGGCCTGGAGTGCGATTTCCAGCGCGTCCAGTTCACCCCGGACATGCTGCCGGCCGACCTCACCGGCTCGGACATCTACCGGCCGGAGGAGGGCGGCTTCCAGTTCCAGCGCGGCCCCCTGTTCCACAACCTGATCCTGGCCGACGAGGTCAACCGCGCCCCGGCCAAGGTGCAGTCGGCCCTGCTCGAGGCCATGGGCGAGCGTCAGATCAGCGTCGGCAGCGCCACCTACCAGTTGCCGCGCCTGTTCCTGGTGATGGCCACGCAGAACCCGCTCGAGCACGAGGGCACCTATCCCTTGCCCGAGGCGCAGCTCGACCGCTTCATGCTGCATACCCTGGTCGACTATCCGGATCGCGCCACCACCCTGCGCATCATGGAGCTGGCGCGGCGCGAGGCGCAGACCGCCGAGGAACTGCCGCCGCCGGCCAAGCCACTGCCGCAGGCCACCGTGTTCGCCGCGCGCGGCGAGGCGCTGAGCTTGACCCTGTCCGACGCGGTGGCCGAGTACATCGCCGCCTTGGTCGAAGCCACCCGCCGCCCCGCGCCCTACAGCGCCAAGCTGGCCGAGTGGCTGCGCTGGGGCGCCAGCCCGCGCGCCGCCATTTCCATCGAGCGCGGCGCGCGCGCCTTCGCCTGGCTGCACGGGCGCGATTACGTCAGCCCGGAGGACGTGCAGGCCATCGCCCCGGACGCCCTGCGCCATCGCCTGCTGCTGGACTACACCGCGCAGGCGCGCGGCATCAGCGCCCAGGCCTGCGTGGAAGAACTGCTGAGCCAAGTCCCGGCCCCATGATCCTGCCGGACCTGGCCGAGCTGGTGGCCCTGCGCGGGGCCGCCGTGGGGCTCAATCTGCGCGCGCATCGCCCGCCGCTGGCGCGCCTGCAGGGTGCCCAGCGCAGCGCGCAGCGTGGCCGCGGCCTGGAGTTCGAGGAAGTGCGCCTGTATGCGCCGGGCGACGATGCGCGCAGCATCGACTGGCGCGTCACCGCGCGCCGTGGCCGGCCGCATACCAAGATGTTCCGCGAGGACCGCGAGCGCCCGGTGTGGCTGCTGGCGGACCTGCATCCCGGCCTGTTCTTCGGCAGCAAGCGTCAGCTCAAGTCGGCCCTGTTGCTGCGCGCGGCGGCGATCCTGGGCTGGACCGCGGTGCTCGGTGGCGATCGTCTCGGCGCGGTGCTGGCCGGCGGCGCCGGCCGTCCGCGCATCCTGCCGCCGCGCGCGCGCCAGGCCGGCGTGCTGCCGGTATTGCAGGCCCTGGTGGAAACGCAGCCGCGCGCGCCCGGCGCGCCGGAGCCGGCGGCGCTGGCCAACGCCCTCACCACCCTGCGCCGCCTGGTCAAGCCGGGCAGTTTGATCTTCATCCTCAGTGACTTCAGCGGTCTCGACGAGGCGGCGCAGTCGCAACTCGCCGGCCTGGCGGCAAGCTGCGACTGCCGCCTGCTGTGGATCGTCGATCCGCTGGAATCGGCCGGACTGCCGGCGGGCGACTTCCGCGTCGGTCTGCCGGGCCGGCTGTGGTGGCTCAGCGGCGAGCGCAGCCGCGCACCCTGGCGCGCCGCCTGGGCGTTGCGCGAGCAGGTCCTGCGCGACACGGCGCGCCGGCTCAACCTGCCGCTGACGCGCCTGCACACGCCCAACGATGCCGCCACCGCCGTGCCGCCCCTGCTGCGGGAGCCGACATGGGCGGCGTAGACAAGAATCTGCTGGCGCAACTCGCCGCTGCGCATGCGCCGCCTGCTTTCGGCTGGTGGCCGCCGGCGCCCGGTTGGTGGCTGCTGCTGGTGCTGGGCCTTGCCCTGATCACGGCCGTGGTGCTGTGGCTGCGCAGCCCGGTGCGGCGCCTGCGCCTGCTCGCCCTGGGCGAACTGAAACAACTGGAACGCGCCGGCGCGGACGATGCGGTATTCGCGCAGGGGCTGGAACACCTGCTGCGCCGTTACGCCGTGGCTCGCTTCGGGCGCGAGCCGGTGGCGCGCTTGAGCGGCGAGCGCTGGATCGACTTCGTCGCCGCGCATGGCGGCGCCGCGCTGGCCGGCGCGCCGGGACGCGAGTTGCTGCGCGCGGCCTACGGCGGCAAGGGCGAGGTCGAGGTGCAGCGCGAGCAGTGGCTGAGCGGCGCGCGCAGCTTCCTCAAGGGTCGGGGCAAGCGACGCCCATGATCCATTTCGCCTGGCCCTGGATGCTGCTGTTCCTGCCGCTGCCCTGGCTGCTGGCGCGTTTGCTGCCGGCGGTGCGTCCGCGCGGCGCGGCGCTGTTCCTGCCCTTCGCGGCCAGCGTCGGCGATGAAGTGGTTCCTGCGCTGGGCATCGGGCCGCGCGGGCGCAAGATCCTGCTGGCGCTGATCTGGCTGCTCCTGCTCGGCGCCGCGCTGCGTCCGCAATGGCTGGGCGAGCCGCAACCGGTGCCGACCACCGGACGGCGCCTGCTGCTGGCAGTGGACGTGTCCGGCTCGATGCAGACGCCGGATATGGCCGGCAATTACACCCGCCTGCAAGTCGTGCAGAAGGTGGCGGGCGATTTCATCCAGCGCCGCCACGGCGACCAGGTAGGGCTGATCCTGTTCGGCACACGGCCCT
>JAQGNS010000151.1 GCA_028291705.1 Nevskia sp. | reverse complement strand
GCTGACGCGGGCGGCGGCGATGGTGTTGTGCAGCATCGGCAGCACCACCCGGTCCCAGTCGCGGTAGCCGGGCGGGTTGACGGCGTGGACGATGAGCGAGACGCCCTGCGCGGCGCGCAGCACGTCCTCGGCGCGCATGGCGTCGCCGGTGGCGTATTCGATCGACGCCGTATCGCCGCCCACGGGCGCCTTGCGCACCAGGGCGCGCACCTTCCAGCCGTGGCGCCCCAGGGCGCCGGCCAGCTCGCTGCCGATGCCGCCATTGGCGCCGATGACCAGGGCGATGCCTTGCTGTTCCATGACCGTGACTCCTGTGTGATTGCGAAGTACGGTCATTTTCAGTCCGGCCCCATCAAAACGGAATTGCCTAAAGCCGTGGACTAGCTATACATTTATGTATGAACAGGATTGAACCCGGCAACACGCCCGCCAACGAACCGGCCAGAGAACCCGCCAGAGAGCCGGATTGGGCCCTGTACCGCACCTTCCTCGCGGTATTGCGCGAAGGCTCGCTCTCCGGCGCGGCGCGTGCGCTCGGCCTGACCCAGCCCACCGTGGGCCGGCAGGTGGAGGCACTGGAGCAGGCGCTGGGCCTGGCGCTGTTCACGCGCTCGCTGCACGGCCTGGCCGCCACCGAAGCGGCAACGGAATTGCGGCCGCATGCGGAGGCGCTCGAATCCGCCAGCGCCGCGCTGCTGCGCGCGGCTTCGGGACGCGGCGAGGACTTGCGCGGCACGGTGCGCGTCACCGCCAGCGAAGTCATCGGCGGCGAGGTGCTGCCGTCGATCATCGCGGCGCTGCAGGAAACGCATCCTGGCCTGGTGATCGAACTGGTGCTGTCGAACCGCGTCGAGGACCTGCTGCGCGGCGAGTCGGATATCGCGGTGCGCATGGTGGCGCCGACGCAGGGGCCGCTGGTGGCGCGGCGCATCGGCAAGGTGCCGCTGGGCCTGCATGCCCACCGCGATTACCTGAAGCGGCGCGGCACACCGAAGACCATGGACGAGTTGTCGGATCACCTGCTGATCGGCTACGACCGCGAGACCGCCTTCACCCGCGAGGTGCGGGCGCGCGGCGTGCCGTTCAACCGCGGCATGTTTTCCCTGCGCACCGACAGCGATCTGGCCTGCCTCGCCGCCATCCGCAACGCCTGCGGCATCGGCGTGTGTCAGGTGCCGCTGGCGGCGCGCGCGCCGGTATTGACGCGGGTGCTGCCGTCGGCATTCAAGTGGTCGCTGGAAATCTGGATCGCCATGCATGGCGACCTGCGCGGCAGCCGGCGTTGCCGGGTGGTGTTCGACGCGCTGGCCGAGGGGCTGACGCGCTATATCGGAGAGCAGAAGTAAGGGGGAAGGGCGCGCAACCCTTCCCCCTTTTGTCATCCTGAGCGCAGCGAAGGATCTGGCCTGCTCCTTCGCTGCTCCGCAAAGGCCCGCGGACTACAACACTACGCAGCCAGTGCCACGGCATCCTTCGGCGACAGCGCGCGCGCCGGTATGAACTCCAGCACGCCGTCGTCGATCGGCTGGTTCATCAGCATCTCCGTGTCGCGCTCGTAGTGATGCAGCACGCGCCAGGGCAACTCGCGGCCCTGCCGCGGCAGCAGGTTGCTGGCGCGGCGCACATAGCCGGAGCCGAGCGCGCCGAAAATGGTTTCGTTTTCCAGGCTGCTCTCGCTGGTGTGGGGTGTGGCCACGGCCAGGCCATTGGCATCCATGTGCTTGAGCAGGCGGCAGATGTAGTGCGAGGCGATGTCGGCTTTCAGCGTCCACGGCGCGTTGGTGTAGCCGACGATCCAGGCCATGTTGGGAATGTCCTGCATCAGCACGCCTTTATAGGTCATGGCGGCGCTGACCGGGCGCGGCTGCTGGTCGACGCGCAGATCGGTGCCGCCCAGCACCTGGATCTGCAGGCCGGTGGCGGTGATGATGATGTCCGCGTCCAGGGTCTGGCCGGACTTGAGCAGGATGCCGGTCTCGGTGAAGGACTCGATGTGATCGGTCACCACCGAGGCCTTGCCGCTGTTGAGTGCCTTGAACAGGTCGGCATCCGGCACCGCGCAAAGGCGCTCGTCCCAGGGCATGTAGCTCGGCGTGAAGTGGCGCATATTGCTCTTGTCGTCGAGTTGCCTGCGCACCCCGGCGAGCAGGATGTCGCGCACCCGCTCGGGCCAGCGCCTTGCGGCGAGGTAGAGCCAGCGCTGGATCACGATGTTGCGCTTGCGCGCCATGGCGTAGACCCATTTCTCCGGCAGCAGGTGGCGCAGCACGGCGGAGATCTTGTCGAAGCCCGGCACCGAGAAGATGTAGCTGGGTGAGCGCTGCAGCATGGTGATGTGGCCGGCCTCGGCGGCCATCGCCGGCACCAGGGTCACGGCGGTGGCGCCGCTGCCGATCACCACCACGCGCTTGCCGCGGTAGTCGAGGTTTTCCGGCCAGTGCTGCGGGTGGATGCGCTGGCCCTTGAAGCGCTCCTCGCCGGGGAAGTGCGGCAGGAAGCCCTTGTCGTAGTTGTAGTAGCCGGTGGCGCCGATGAGGAAGTTGGCGCGGTAGGTGCGCGTCTCGCCGCTGGCCTCGTGCAGGGCGGTCACGGTCCAGCAGCGCTGCTCGCTGGACCAGTCAGCGGCAATGGTCTTGAGGCCGAACTGGATCTGCTTGTCGATGCCGTACTGGCGCGCGGTGTCGCTCACGTACTGGCGGATGGACGGGCCGTCGGCCAGCACCTTCAGCTCGTTCCAGGGGCGGAACTTGAAGCCGAAGCTGAACATGTCCGAATCGGAGCGGATGCCGGGATAGCGGAACAGGTCCCAGGTGCCGCCGATGGTATTGCGCCGCTCCAGGATGGCCACGCGCTTGCCGGGGCACTCCATCGCCAGGTGGCAGGCGGCACCGATGCCGGACAGGCCGGCGCCGATGATCAGGACATCGAAATTCTGGTTCATGCCGCTCTCCTCGTTATGTCGCTCGTACGCCGAGCTTATGTCTCACAGGACGGGCCTAGTTTGCGTTGGCCGCAGCGCCGTAACTTGACATTTCGAGACAAAGATTTGATGTTCTGAGACATGACAGCCATGGTGCGGGCCAGCGGACTGCGCGGTTACGGGGTGCTGATGCGCAGGCTTGGCGCCGATCCCGAGGCCATGCTGCGCCGCTACCGCATCGCCCCGGAAGCGCTGGACGACGACGACGCCCTGCTGCCGCTGCGCTCGGTGGTGCACCTGCTCGAGGCCAGCGCCAGCACCACGCAATGCGCCGACTTCGGCCTGCGCCTGGCCGACAGCCAGGACATCTCCGTGCTCGGCCCGGTGGCCATCGCCATGCAGAACGCGCCGACCGTGGCGAGCGCGCTGGAGACGGCCTCGCGTTACCTGTTCGTGCACAGCCCGGGCATGTCGATCAGCATCCATCCGCGCAGCGCCCTGGTGCCCGGCGCGATGGAGCTGCGCTTCGAAGTGCATGTGCCGGGGCAGGCGGCGCTGCGCCAGACCATGGACGTGTGCCTGGGCGACGTGCACCGCATGGTCGAGCTGCTGGCCGGCAAGGGCTACGCCCTGCGGGCGGTGGCGCTGCCGCATACGCCGCTGGCGCCGCTCAAAGCCTACGCGCGTTTCTTCGGCGCGCCGGTGCACGCGGCGCAACCGCACGGCGGCCTGCATATCGCGCCGGCCACCTTCGAGCAGAGCGTGCAGGCGGTCAACCACGAGCTGCGGCGGCTGGCGGTGGAATACCTGGCCCTGCACTTCGGCAATCCCGGCCAGACCGTGGCGGTGCGCGTGCGTCACGCCCTGCAGCGCACCCTCGGCAGCGCGCAGGGCGGCAAGACCGCGGTGGCCGCGCTGCTCGGCATGCACCCGCGCACCCTCCAGCGCCACCTCGCCGCCGAGCACAGCAGCTTCGAGGAACTGCGCGAGGCGGTGCGGCAGGAGATGGCGCTGCGCTACCTGTGCGAGACGCGCATCCCGCTGACCCAGCTCGCCGGACTGCTCGGTCATTCCGAGCAGTCGGTGTTCACGCGCGCTTGCCGGCGTTGGTTCGGCATGACGCCTTCGGCGGTGCGGCGCCGCGCGCTGGAACAAGCGCCCGGAGAAGCGGACCTGGGCTGAAAGCAGGTGCGGCACCCGCGCAATGCGGGCGCCCGATGACCCTACTCGTACTTTAGTACTAGTACGAAGCTCCAATTGAGCCACCCGCGCCAATCGGGCCAAATCGATCACGGTGAAAACGACTATCGACAGGCGTTTTTTCCAGATCGAAAACGGGATGCAACACATGCATCGCAACAGGCCAGGGAAGCGAACACATGAACTATCGTCTTGGGGTTACCGCTGTTACCGCATTGAGCGCGCTGCTGCTGGCGCCGGATGCTTTCGCCACGCAGGGCTTGTGCGTCAACTCGCCGGAGAATCCGACTGTGGTGCTGGGCCTGATCGGCGCGGCGGCGGCGGGCTACCCGATGGTACGCGAGCGTGCGCGCGGGCTGTACAAGCGCATCCGCGGCACCGACAAGCAAGACGGACAGCCGTGAGTCGCGCGGTGATCGACGCCGCGCGGCTGATCGCGGCGGCAAGCGCCTGCGCCCTGCTGGCCGCCTGCGGCGGCAGCGGCGGGGGTGATGCTGCCCCGGCTTCGCCGCCGGCGGATGCGCACAGCCTCGGGCTGATGAAGATCACCATCAGCGGCATCGGCGGCGCGCAGATGAGCTCCCGTGCCGAGTTGCTGTCCGGCGCCTCTGGTCCTCAGGCGCACGTTGCCCTGCCGACCGCGATCTCCGCCGGCCTGGATGTGCAGCAGGCTTCGGCAAGCACGGTGGACATCGGCACCCGTGGTGCCGGCGGCGAGCGTTACTTTACCGTCGCCTATCAAGTGCGCAACGCGCAGTTCTGCGGCACGCCAGGCAGTTGCACCGCCTACACCGGCGCCAGCCACAACCTCACCCTGATTGCAGCCAACACCAACAGCAATATCGCCAACACCGCCATCAGCGGCATCAGCCTGTACGACGGCAGCAGCGACGCCGCCACCCAAGCCCTGGCCACCACCCTGCTGCCCACGCACGGCATGGAGTTCGATACCGGCAGGGGCGCGGGCGTGATGGTGCAGCCCGGGCTGGAATCGTTGCAGGTTTTCACTGAGGACGAAGTCAGCGCCACCAGCATTCCCCGTGACTCCGGCGCCACCGACCTGTTCCCCTACGGCTACGTGGTCAGCAATGTCCATACCCCGGGCAGCCGCGCGCTGCCGGCGAATCCCGCCAATAGCCAATGGGACGGCGAGGTCAGCTTCTCCTTCAAGCTGCCGCTGCAAAGCGATCCGAAGAAAGACCCCTACAGCATCACCATGATGTTCGACGTCATCGACGACGCCAACACCCGCGTCACCCAGAGCGCCGAAGAGCAGAAC
>JAQGNS010000149.1 GCA_028291705.1 Nevskia sp. | reverse complement strand
CCAGCGCGGCGCCGACGCCGACGCTGCCGCTGGTTTCGGACTTGCCCAGGGCCTTGGCCGTATTGCTCAGGTTCGACGTCGCCGTCAGTGCGACGTTGGCGTCGTGAACATCGGGCGTGCCGCTGCCGATCTGCGCTTTCGCATCCAGCGTCGAGACATTAATCGCCACGGCGCCCGCCACCGATATGCCGGAGCCGCTGGCGCCGGCGGTGGCCTTGGAATCGAAGGCGCTGGCCGGCATCACGCTCGAAACATTGACATTGGCCGCCGTCAGGCTGGCCCCGCTGTCGATCGACGCCGTACTGTCGCTATCGACCACCTGGATCGCCACCGCGACGCCGACCGCGGTGCCGCCGCTGCCGGTTTTCTTGCTGCCGTCGGCGGTCGTTGCCACCGTGTGCTTGTTGCTGGCACTGACGACGATATCGGTTCCGCCCGTCGCGGCAACGCTGGCGTTGCTGACCTGCGCCGTGGCGTCGCCGGTGAGGACACCGACCGCGACGCCGGCCGCGAACAGCAGGGCGCCGTCGCTGGTCTTGGCCTGGTCGACGCTCTTGCCGTCGCTCGCCTTGTTGGGGTTGGGGTCGGCGAGGCGCTTCTTCGATTCATTGTTGCCGCCGCTGCTGTCGGAACCGCCCTCCGTGGCATTGGCCACGGTGATTGCAGTGCGGTCGCTCGAAGCCGTCAGCGTCACGCCGGCACCGCTGACGCTGCCGCCGGTGATGGTGGCCGAGGTGTCGCCCCAGAGCACGGTCACGCCAACCGCGGCGCCGGCGCCGCCGGTGCCGTTGTCGTCGCTGCCGCCCTGCTTGCCGTCGGCCGTGGAACTGACATTGACCGTGTTGTTCGCCGTCATCGAAACGCCGCCGGTGGCATTGATGGTCCCGCCGGTCATGTCGAAGGTCGGCGCGCTCCTGATGATCGACACCGCCCCGGCCGCATCGGTACTGGTGCTGCCGCCCGAGGTCGTCGGCACGGTCGTGTTGACCACGGTGATATCGGAACCGGCCTTGGCGGTGAAACCGCCGGTCAGCGAAATGTTGGCGGTGCCGCCGATCTTGACTTCGGGGGTATTGAATACATTGACCGAGACCAGCCGGACGGTGGCGAACTGCCCGGTCGCCGTAATGTCGTCGTGGATCGTCGCTTCGAAATCCGCGTCCTTGGCGTTGATCGAGGCGTTGCCGTGCACGTCGACGAGCGCCTTCGAGATGCTCAGCACCACGGTGCCCGACAGGCCGTTTTTGAAGAAGGTATCGCCCTTCTCGGTGAAGGTCACGTCGGAGGTGGACAGCAGCTTCACCGCACCGCCGGTCGCCGTCAGCGCGGCGTCGGCCAGCGTCACGCTGCTGCTGGCGTCGGCCAGCAAGCCCTGGAAGAGGCCGCTGGTGCTCTTGGCATCGGCGTGCAGCGTGATGTTGGAGGCGCTGAGCGAAGACCCGCCGTCAATCGTCACCTTGGAGTCGGAGAGAATTTCCAGGTCGCCGACGAAGCTCGCCTTCAAGCCGTCGCCGTCGTGTTCATTGACGATGTCCGAAGTGCTGTGCACCTTCATGCCATGGACGATAGTGGCGGCACCATCGCCGGCCAGGACCACCTGGTCATTGGCGATGCTCAGCGGCAGCGTGATCCCCAGGATGTTCCCGAGGTCGATATCCTTGCCGCCGTTGAAATCGATCTCGATCTGGTTCGCGCCGAACTGGCCGTTGAGCACTGCCAGGCTCTCCGTATCGATCGTGAGCTTGTCGCCGATGAAGTCGTTAAGGCCGATCGACGAATTGGAGAAGCCGAAGTCGTTGCGTTTGAGGTTCAAATGCAGATCACTGGCCAACGTGATCTGGATGTGGCCGGCCAGTGCCGGGGCCCCGTTTCCGTCCAGCCCGGTGCTGTACAGATTCCAGAAATAGTTTTCGCCGGATTGCTCGGCCTTGAGGGTGAAGGTGGTCGCGGTCAGCGCGCTGACATAGGTCGTAATGTCATTCGCGCTCAGGCCGGTCGGCGCCTGCACGGCGGTCCCGTACATCAGGTCGGCCGACAGCAGCATCCGCGGCTCCAGCATCTCCAGCCCGAAACCCTGGCTCGCCTTGCGCTCCGCAGCCGAAACAGTGCCGCCGTCGCGGCGCCGGCCGGCGGACCGGGATGCCGCCACCACCCGGGGAAGCTGCGTAAAGGCTTCCTGGAGCCTGCACCAGAGCCGGCTGGGGTTGAGGACGGTGGGAACGAGGGACGATGAAGAACTACGGCCAGTTGTCGCCATGATGCTCTCCTGCTGAATTCGGTCGGGGCATTCGGAATGGTGCGCGCCGTGTCGACGGTAAGCCGCCGACACGGAGGTCCATTACATGCTAGTGATCACCGACTTAGCGATAGCTTAGAGATTGAAAATCTCCGCTCCGCGGCAGGCAATCAGGGCCTGCCCCAGTCCCGGACCGTGGCGGATCGCGTCGGTAGTGGCCGACGGCGCGATCCCGACGACGATCGAAAGAAGCTCGCGGCAACGCCGGTAGACGCGCGCCGCTTCGGCATGCTCGCCGCGCTGCTGATGGCAGATCATGAGGCGCTGGTACAAACTCTCGGCCAGGTTGTCCACTTCGATGCCGCGCTCGTACACCTCCGCTGCCGCCAGCCAGTGCCCGGCTTTCTCGAAGCGCTCGCCGAGGGTCCGCACCAGGCGCTGGAAGCGACTGCGCAGCCGGTCACGGTAGCCGACCGACCAGGATGCCTCTTCTTCGCGCTCCAGAAAATGTCCCTGATACAGCTTGAATGCGGCCTCGGCCCTTTTGTCCCAGAGCAGAACCGCAGTCGCCCCGCCTTCCGGGCTGGCAGGGCCGGAAAGCCCGCTCAGGCGCTCGAAGGCCCAGGCATCGACCCAGCAGTGCTGGGAATCCAGGGTGAGCTTGGCATCGCTGAGGAGCAGGGTGTCTTTGTGGCCGAGGAGACGCCGCAGCCGATACAGCGTGTTGTCGAACAGGTTGCGCAAATCGGTACTGGTTTCGTCCGGCCATACGCTCCGCGTCAGGACGCTGGTATGGACCGCCCGTCCGCCCAGCGCGATCAGCGCCTGCAGCAGTTCCAGCGCCTTGCGCGGGGATTTGCCCGTAAACGTAAGCGGCTGGCCGTCCTGCACCAGGGAAAAACGGCCCAGCGTATAGATACGAACGGGCCAGGGCCAGTGCAAGGTATCGGGCCCGTCGGGAAGCAGCTTGTGCTGGCGGATGAGCGCTTCGACGTAGTCGTTTTCGATGCCTGCTTCCAGGGCCTCGGCGCAGAGCCGCACCATCATCTCCGGCGGGCAGGACAGGCAGGGGAAGCCAATGCAGCGCGCCCCGGCGAAGGCGGTCTGCAGCGTGCTCAGGCAGGCTTGCCGCTTGCCCTGACGACGTTGCGAGTCGGCCAGGAACAGCAAAGTGTTGACATGCTCCGGACTGCCATCGTGGAAGGGGCGCTTGCCGCCAGTGTAAACCTCCCAGTTGTCCGGAACCTTTACAGCACTGCTTTCGGCCTCATCGCAGGTCTTCTCCACGGGCACCCTCCCCTTCTGTCCAGAATATCCAGCTTAGAACAACGATTTAGGCTGAGACATAATAGGGGGAAAGACTAGTTCATGACAAGCGGAATTAAGCTACCCCCGGCAGAGCCCTAATCTTTACCCAGAACCATTGCCGCTGGACACGGGGAGTTGTGTCGCGTCGCGGAAGACGCAATACATGCCGGTGATGTCGTCGAGCCGCTGCAAACCGAGCCAGAGAGTTTGTGTGCCCGGTTCGCCATCACATTTTCGTCCGAGGAATCCCCCCAGCGCTGCAGTGAGCCGGATGGCATCACGCAAGGTTGGGGGGCTCTTTGGCGGAACTGGATTCTTGTTGGTAAATACCATCAATGCCTTCCACTCGTCGTCCTTGAAATACACCGTGCATGGCGCATCAGGAACTTCGCGCCCAAGCTTGTTCAAGTAGTAGATGCGCCACGCCACCACCAGGTCGATCGCCAAGCATGCTTCGATGCGCGATGCATCGGCAAGTTGGCGTCGTTCGATGCGGCAACCGCTTTTCAAAGTGCGGTGCAATACTTCGATTCCCCAGCGCTTGGCGTACCACGCCAGTCGTTCAACCGCCTGTTCGACGCTGGCCACCGGCATGGTGGTGAGCAGCATCCATTCGAGCGGCACGACGCCGGCCGGCGCATCCTGTTCCTGTGCAAGGACGGCCCACACGGGAATGGCCGGTCCGCCTTTTTTCTTGGGTGCTTCCAGAGTGACCTGCGCATACCGGATCGCCAGTTGCGCGGTGCGCGCCGCCCGGTTGCCTTGGCGCGGCACGGGCAACGCCTGCATTGCCTGCGGCGGGAGCGCCAGCATCGTCTCCCACAGGCGCTGTTGTTCGTCGCGCAGTACGCGATTCTGCATGGCGCGCACCAGCAGTTTTGGACCGGCCGGATCAGCCGCCGCTTCCTGAAACAGTTCGTAGATATCGGCCTCGCGGTCGCCCACGGAGACGATCGTCGTGTCGGGGCAGCGCGCCTGCACCTCTGCCGTTGCGCGCAAGCTTTTGAGCCACTTGAAACTTTCCTTCTCCTCGATCGGCAGCTGATGGCGCTTGTCTTTCTTGCCGAATTGCTCCGGGTCGCGCGCGCAGCACTGCACGTCGATAAACCCCAGCGGCGTGCCGCAAGCACTGAAGGCCAGCGTCGAGTGCAAATGCAGCCCCTGCGGACCGTCGACCGTCGTGCCGATCGGCCCCATGCCCGTGGTGGCCGCATGCTTTGTATAGTTCGCGCTCGATGTGTCTTGCACCGCAAGGACGATCGTTTGCTCCGCCACGCGCGCTTGCGTGGCTGCGTAAATGGGGTGCGAGCAGTGTTTTCATCGTGGTCTCGTCATGGTCCAGCAAACGGTAAGCCGCCTTAGTCTTGGCGCGGCCCGAGCAGGCGTGCGCCACATTGGCCGTCGGACGCCCGTCGGACGCGCATAAAAATCGCGCGCAACCGTCAACAGGCGCGCTTGCAGCCTGGCGTCGGACAAGGCGCAGCCGCCAAACTCTTGCTCGGCCCAGTCGGCGGGGTTGGCGGGCGGCGCCATTGTCGCACGCGCGCATGCCGGCACTGCGGCCCCGTCCGGCGCAAGCAGGGAGCGCCACTGCGCGTGCAGCGGATAGACCAGCACATCCTTGGCGCCGGCACAGGCGGCATGGCGCCGGTCCTGCCGGCCCCGCCCCCGAGTTTGGCCGATCGGCATCCAGTTGGCCGCGCGATAGCACGTGCCCCGGTAATGGGCGCGATCGACGAATGTTTCGAGTAGAACCGGGGTGATGCCATAGCACTTTTCCCAGTCCGCTGGCAGTCTCTTGACGGCCAGGCTCAACACGTGCGAAGCGAGGTTGGGAACTTCGACGCCGGGCAGGATCAGAAACCGGCTATTGCCCACCACCTTCGACAAACCGGCCTTGCGGGCGCCGTCATCCCATCCGATCCACGCATCGCGCGCGGACAAGCGCCAGGCGGCGGCGCTGAAGCCGAGGCCGCCGATAAATTCCATCTTGCCGCCGTTCTCGCAGGCGATCAGGTAGCGCAGTTGCGCCCCGCCACAAGGGGCTTGCACCCTGCGATGATGCGCGCGCATCATTGCCCACCACAAGCGCGATTGCGCCGCTTGCGTGGCATCAACCGGCACCAGGGATAGCTTGGCGCACCTTCATGCGCCAGAACTTCGAGCCGTTTGGCATGACCGCAACATACATGCCGCCACCATCGGACAGCTTGTAGGGTTTCTCAGAAGGTTTGGCGTGGCGAAGTTGGATATCGGTGAGAGGAGTAACTAGTTTTGGCATTTTAGGGGCACGAATTTTTAGGGGCATGAACTATGCCCCGAGCCATGCCCCTAAAAAGTTGAGCTGTCAATGCACATCCTGACATGCCCTGAAACAAAAAACCCGCGCGCTCACTGGGAGTCACACGGGTTCTGGCACGATCTGATACATTTTGAAAACAATTCCTGGCGGAAGCGGTGTCAGTAGGATTCTCCGATGAGAAAACGTCGCTCATCAGCTTCTACCCATGGCTCTACCCATGCTGCCCAAGTACATCGAAACAGTGGCAAGATTTTCACATGGAACTGATAAGCAAACTTACCGGCGGCTGCGGCGAAGCGGATGTTTAAAAAAAGAAATTCCCACCCTTAAAAATCAGTCATGTATTCTCGCGGGCACTTCTTCTTAGATGGCGCCGCGAATGGGGGTTGAAAATCCATGTATCTGCATTCGGTCGCTCCACCGGGCCGCCCAGAACGACTCACACTCTGCAAGCGCTGCTCTCAGCGCGACCAAGTTACCTATCTCTGCCTACCCACGCCTAACTGAATTCGCATCCCAGAAAAACTATGCGCTGCATCGGCCTTCGTTCTCGGGAATTGTCACGAAGGAGTGGGGCCCCTGAGCAAATAGTCGACAGACCGGTTCGTCAGCGCTTCGATTTGTTGCTCCGTGAAGCCTGCCCAATCGCAGACTTGATTCATGGCAGGAAACCAGCGCTTGGTGAGCAGAGCATCTAGCCGCTCTGGAAATATCGCCTGTTTTGCTTCGTTCGTAAGAAAAGGCGGCAAGAAAGAGTAAGCGATGAACTGCAGCCCCAAGGCTGATTTATCGAGAAAAAACAGCCAATATGGGAACTCGTTGTCCAGCTCGTGAACGAAGTTTCTGACCTCAGGAATCTCGAAGAGTTCTTCCGAAGTGCCGTTGTAACCATGGAAGGCGATGTCGACTCGATCGAAGTACGCGCGAGCGATCTCAGGCGAGGCAATGAGGCCCCGAAGCGATTCCAAGACAGACGACATGTCATTCGCTCTGACCTCTTCCCGGGAAACTACGATGATTGGTGCAAATGATCGATCCATGGCTTGCCCCTCTTTAAGGAGAAATGCAATGCATTCGGACGTTCCGTTTTGGATACTATTCTTTTGCTACCACTGTGTCGTACAGGCCATAGTGAATGAGGCCGGGGTGCGATTCGATGCCCGTATAAGCAAGACCGGCATCCTCATAACGTCGAAACGCAAATACCGCCTGGTTCATCTGTTCGGTGTTAAACACCTTCAGCCGCACTAGCAGGTTAAAGTCTTGCACCTTGAGGCCGGTAACGGCCAGGAACAGTTCTGGCTCCAGTTTCGTAATCACGTCCCGGAGGGTGTTTTCTCGGAAGTCGGTCAAGTACATAAACGCTGGAATGCGCGTAGCGAATTTGATCAGCTTCTCCTGCACTAGTTTGCGCGCCGACTTGTACTCCTTCTCCTCTTGGGTGAGTTGCCTCTTTTGTTTTTCCGTTAATGTTTTGGTTTTGGCTTTGTTCTTCAGATCCTTGATTTTTTCACTCTTGTTGATGATCGTCTCGATGACGTTGTCGCCAAGCGAGCGCCACCCCTCGATGCGCTCCACGGCGGACATCGCTTCCGGACTGTCCATAATGCGGCGCAGCGTGTCATTGTCCACGTTTACGAGCAGCGCGCTCTCCCATTTGCGCGCAAGCAGCGTCGCCGACGTGCCGGCCATCGCAATGTCGAGAATGCCGCCCGCGTCGATTTGTGTCATGTTCGCGCCATCGTAGGCGAGAACTGGCAGGAAGGAAACTAACTCCTTGACTGCATCCTCGGGGTTCGATGCGTTCGGCGAAAGTCCCATGCCATATTCGGCTAGCTGCCTCAGCGCGCGCGTGGGCGCGAAGTCAAAAACAAAGCACACGGGCTTGAAGATTTCTTCCTCGTTCGGGTTGTCGCCGTTCGGGTTCCTCATAGACCATGGGGACTGCACGCGAAACGCCGCCTGAAAGTAGGTCTCTGGCGATTTCAGGTTGCGCAACATAAGGATGGACGACCACTGAGGAACGGTTACGCCAGTGGTGAGTTTGCCGCATGACAGCGTAATGGTCTTAGTGTCGAAGCCGCCACCGATAACCTTTCGAACAGGCGGTAAGGCGTCCAATCCTATGCCCGCCTGCGCCCCAGCCGCCACGATCATTTTATACCCACGCCAGAATGTGTTGTGCTTCTTGGTCAGTAGGTTCGCCATTGCATGGCAGGCCGCCACATTGGGCAGGAACCAGAACGAGTGTTGTAGATATGGCAGCAGGCGATTGTCCGAATACGGAAACGGCGGGCTGCCCGTTTTGAGGTTCTCCAAAACCTTAGCCGTGTACTGGCCGCGAATGATGTCCAGCCACTTCTGCACATCGCTCTCGTGCGTGAACTTCGCGCTCCTGCCCGCGCCCGTCGCGTCGAAAAACTCATTGAGGTCAAATTCGTCGAACTCGCCGCCGCTGGCTATGGCCAGCAATTCATCTGGCATCTGGTAGGTGAGCAGGCGCAACTGAGGTAGCGCGCCGTAAGGGTTACGCTTGCCCGGGTTGTGAATGGCAAATTCCTCCTTAGCCCGCTGCTCATCGGTATAAGTCCAGTTAAAAATTTGTTCTTCTATAAATTCGCCCGTGGCTAGCGCCTTGAACGGCGTACCGGATAGGTAAAGGTAGGCCCTTGTCATGATAGGGAGGAAATCAGTTTCCTTCTCTGAAAGCACGCCCAATTCTTCGTTTACGCTCTCCAATACGCCAGCGTATTCAAGCTTGGCCTCCTTTCTAGCGACGACATCTTCCTCGCCTTCAAACAATTCCTTAGCCGTCTCGCGCCAAGCGCCGAAGTGGTACTCGTCGAAAACTACGAGATCCCAGCTCACTGCATGCAACCATTCGTTTTTGGCCTTAATATTGCCTGTCGCGTCTCTTCCAAGCAAATCCTGGAAGGATCCGAAATAGACTAGAGGCCGCTCCTTGTCAGCCATGGTTGGGTCCGCGTCTGAATTACGAGAAAGGTACTGCCACCCGTCAAAGTCCGTGTGGCTCTCCAAATCTGTCTGCCACGCGTCCTCCACAGCCGGTTTGAACGTCAAGACCAGCACCCGATAGGCGCTCAGCTTCTTTGCCAACTGATAAGTGGTGAAGGTCTTGCCGAAGCGCATTTTCGCATTCCACAGGAAGCGGGGCACGGCGTCTTTATTCTCAGCCCAGATCGAGTTGTAGTACTCACAAGTCTTCGCTACAGCTTCGACCTGTTCCGAGCGCATGGGGAAAGTTTCGTGGTGTGTGCCGCTGAACTGCTGGCCGGTGCGCAATTCG
>JAQGNS010000113.1 GCA_028291705.1 Nevskia sp. | reverse complement strand
AATGGGAGTCGGTGCGGCTGGACTATGTCGACACCGATCCGAAGTGGGGCCTGATGGTGACCGGCGGCAGCTGGTCGGTGTGGCAGAGCTTCCCTTACCTGAGCCAGGCCGGCGCGGCCGGGCGCATCACCCTGATCGAGGAAGGCGCCAAGCTGCTCGGCGTGGGCAAGGATGCCTGCATCGCGCGCGACGGCATGGTCATCGCTGGCCACAAGTCGATCAGCTACGGCGAGATCGTGCGCAAGGGCAATCTCACGCGCAGCTACAGCGCGGACCAGCTCAAGGCGATGCCGCTGAAGAAGCCGGCGGAGCGGCGCCTGATCGGCGTGCCGACCAAGGCCATCGACATTCCCGGCAAGACCAACGGCACTGCACGCTACGGCCTCGACGCCGAAGTGGCCGGGATGGTCTACGCGCGGCCCAAGTTGCCGCCGACGCGCAATGGCTGCACCGTCACCTCCATCGACGATTCCGCCGCGAAGGACGTGAAGGGTTACATCAAGAGTGTCGCGCTGGATGACCCCTCCGGCACGGTGCCGGGCTGGGTGGTGGTGTACGCGGATTCCTTCACCGCGGCGAATCACGCGGCGGACAAGGTCAAGGTGGTATGGGCTACCGGCGAGGCGGCGAAGGTGTCGGAGAAGGACATCCTCGATCACGGTGCCAAGCTGATCGACGATCCCAAGGGCGGTTCGCTGGTGGTGGCCGACGAGGGCGTGGAACAGGCCTTCGCCGCGGCGAAGACCACGCTCGAGCATAGCTACACCACCAGCACGGTGCTGCATTTCCAGCTCGAGCCGGTGAATGCGCTGGCCTTCGAGAAGGACGGCACCTGGGAGATCCACACCGGCAACCAGTGGCAGTCGCTGATCCTGCCGACGCTGGCCAAGGCGCTCGGTGTGGGCGAGGACAAGGTGGTGCTGCGCACCTACCTGCTCGGCGGCGGCTTCGGGCGGCGCCTGAACGGCGATTACTCGGTGCCGGCGGCGCTGGCCTCGAAGGCCATTGGCAAGCCGGTGAAGCTGGTCTTCACGCGCCCGGATGACGTGCGCTTCGATTCGCCGCGTTCGGCTTCGGTGCAGCGCCTGCGCATGGCCTTCGGCGAAGGCGGCAAGGTGCTCGGCATGGAGCACCATGCCACCGCCGGCTGGCCGACGCAGGTGATGATTCCGGTGTTCATGCCCAAGGGCAAGAACGGCGAGCCCTATGATCCGTTTTCCATTTCCGGGGCGGATCACTGGTACACGGTCGGCGCGCATCGCGTGCGCGCCATCTCCAACGACCTTGCCAACAACACCTTCCGCCCGGGCTGGCTGCGCTCGGTGGGGCCGGGCTGGACCAACTGGGCGTTGGAAAGCTTCATGGACGAGGCGGCGCACACCGCGGGCATCGACCCGGTGGCGTTCCGGCTCGGCCTGCTCGATGCCCAGGGCAAGAACGCGGGGACTGCGCCCAATGCGACCGGCGGCGCGGCGCGCCTGGCGCATGTGCTGAAGCGCGCGGCGGAAAAAGCGGGCTGGGGCGGCAAGCTGCCGCAGGACACCGGCATCGGCGTCGCCACCACTTTCGGCCAGGAGCGCGACATGCCGACCTGGTGCGCCTGCGTGGCGCGGGTCAAGGTCGATCGCGCAACCGGTGTGGTGAAGCTGGAGAAGCTCACCCTGGTGGTCGATGCGGGGACGCTGGTGCATCCCGACGGCGCGCTGGCGCAGACTGAGGGTGCAGCGCTGTGGGGCGTGAGCATGGCCCTGCACGAGGGCACCGAGTTCGTGAACGGGCAGGTGAAGGACAGCAACCTCAATACCTATACGCCGCTGCGCATGCGCGATGTGCCGGAGCTGGATATCGAGTTCGTGCAGAGCACCGAGGTGCCGGTGGGGCTGGGTGAGCCGGGCACTACGGTGGTCGGGCCGGCGATTGGCAATGCGATCTTTGCGGCCGTAGGCGCGCGGCTGCGGCATATTCCGATCAGGCCGGCGGATGTGTTGCTGGCTTTGAAAGGGGAGACCGGGAAGAGCGCCTGAGTGGGCGGCGGCGCTGTGTGCTATTGAGGGGCCAGATCCTTCGCTTCGCTCAGGATGACAGGTGTTGGTGTTCGCGTTTCGTACGTACTTTGCCGCTACGCGGACTTCAGAGATACGGCGAAAACAGCCAGCACAGGGCGTCGCGGAAGCGGGCCGGGAAGCGTCGCGCAGCCAGGTCCTCCGGCTTTGCCAGGTGGCTCGTTCCGCGTACCTGGCTGAAGTGTTCCGCCAGCTTCGTCGCCAGCGGCTCGCCGTAGTTCTCCACCATCAGTTCGAAGTTGAGGCGCAGGCTGCGCGTATCGAGATTGGCGGAGCCGAACTGCACGTACCAGTCGTCGACGATGAGCAGCTTGGTGTGGGCAAAGGGCGGCGGGCGCAGGAAGACTTTCACCTGGCGGCGTAACAGGTGACGCAGGATGTGCCGCGTGGCCCAGTCCATCCAGCGCTGGTCGCTGCGCTGGGGAATGATGATGCTGACGTCGATGCCGCGCAGGGCGGCGGATTGCAGGGCACTGAGCAGCGGCGAGGGCGGCAGGAAGTAGGGCGTCATGAACCACACCCGCTCATGCGCGGTGGCCAGCGCCCCGATCAGCACCATGATCAGGCGGTCGATATCCTCGTTGGGGCCTTCGGTGATGACGCGGCTGGCGTGATCGCCTTGCGCCGGCTCCGGGTCTTCCTCGCAGGGCTTGTCATCCACCGGGTCCGGTGCGGGCTTGCCGGCGGCGAAGGACCAGTCGGAGAGGAACACCTGCGCCAGTTGCGGGACCAGGGGGCCGCGGATGCGGAAATGCAGGTCGGCGATCTTGGGCTCGCCCCCGGCGGCGGCGAGATGGCCCTGCTGGATGTTCATGCCGCCGGTGAAGGCGATGTCGTTATCGACGATCAGCACTTTGCGGTGGTTGCGCAGGTTGACGTGCAGCATCGGCGGCCATAGCCGCAGCGGCAGGAACAGCGCCGGCTTGAGGCCATGCTTGCGCAGCAGGCGGCTGCCGCGGGGGCGGTAGGCGAAGTCGGCGAGGCCGTCGAGCAGGATGCGTACGGCGACGCCGCGTTGCTGCGCCGCGCCCAGGGCTTCGGCGAAGGTTTTTCCGACCGCGTCGTTGCGGAAGATGTAGCTGGACATGTCCACCGTCCGCCGCGCCTCGGCGATGGCGGCGAGCATGGCGGGGTAGGCCTCGTTGCCGTTGTGCAGCGGCTCGATGTGGTTGCCGCCGCGCAGCCGGCGTCCGGACATGGCCCAGCCCAGGCGCACCAGTTCGCGCACTTCTTCGGGGTCGGCGCCGCTGATGCGGGGCGGCTGGTCCGGACAGCGCGGCACTGTTTCCGGCAACTCGTTGCCGAACACGCGCACGGCCTTGGTCTGCACGCGGTTGACGCCGAACAGGTAGTAGAGGATGGCGCCGGCCAGGGGGAACAGCCAGCACACCGCGATCCAGCCCCAGGCCGCGCGCGGATCGCGCTTGTGCAGCAAGGCATGGGTGGCGGCGACGATGGCGGCCACGGCATAGATGCCGAGCAGCGTTTCCTTGACGGCGGGAGTCAGGGTGAGTCCTAGCATCCGCTCATGTTCGCAGGAATAAAGTCAGGTCGCACTCTGGGCCACACTTTGAATGGGGATCTCGACGTGCACGCAGCCCGGGTCTTCGGGGATGGCATGCATGGAGAAGCCGAGGCTGCGGGCCAGGCCCAGCATGGTGCCGTTTTCCGCCAGTACTTCACCGAAGACGGCGCCGATGCCCTGCTCCCGGGCGTGCTGCAGGAACTGCTCCAGCAGGTGACGGCCCAGGCCCAGGCCGCAATGTTCCTTGTCCACCAGCACGGCGAACTCGGCGCGGGCGCCATCCGGATCGGCGGAGAGGGTACCCATGGCGATGAGCTTGTCCGCGTTCTCCGGCGTGATGACCAGGGCCAGCTCGCGGTCGTAGTCGATCTGCGTCATGCGCGCGGCCAGGTCGTGGCTGAAATGGCGGATGTAGGCGAAGAAGCG
Organism: Nevskia sp.; assembly: GCA_028291705.1. Lineage (GTDB taxonomy): Bacteria > Pseudomonadota > Gammaproteobacteria > Nevskiales > Nevskiaceae > Nevskia. Next base: position 1,303 of record JAQGNS010000113.1, on the reverse strand, counting down.
CAGGCGCACGGTTTCAGGGTCGAGGCCTTCGAGCAGGCGGATCAGGGCCGGCTCGTCGTCCGGCCGCACCGGGCGGACCCGGTAACGCCCGGTACCACGCACCAGGATGTGCGACAGCGCGGCGGGATAGGGGGCCAGGGCCAGCCGCGCGCGCTCCGCGCCGGTGTCGGCGGCCAGCAGCAGGCGCGTATCGCCCTGGATGCATTGCGCGATGCCGCCATGCGCGGAGAGGCGCAGGCGCAGTTCGGCCAGCAGGGGCTGGTCCAGTGCGAACTGGCCGATGCGCACCAGGGCCTGGGCCAGGGCTTCGAGGTCGTCGGCCGCGGCTTCGGCATCGGGGTGCAGGCCGGCGTCGGCCAGGATGCGCCGGGCCAGCAGGGGATCGAGCGGCATGAAGCCGTAGCCGCCGGGCGCGGTGTAGCCCGGGGTGACGAGGCTGACGCCGAGGTGCATGCCCAGTTCGGCATGGCGGGCGACGCGCACGTCCAGGCGCAGGTCGCGGCGCGGCCGGGGGTTGTGGCTGTCGAGGCCGTAGGCGGCGAGCAGGCGCGCGGCGTCCTTGCCGCGCAGTTCGGTGGTGCCGGCGTCGAGCAGTTGGCGCAGGCGTTGTGCGGTGTCGGCGGCGTCGGTGGGGGCGGTGGGGCCGCGCGGCGGGGTCTGCGTCAGCAGTTCGCGGTTGCGCGCGTATTCCCAGCGGTAGCGCACGGCGCGCGCCGCGGCGTCGGCGGAGATGAAGGTGGCGAGGTTGGCCTCGGCGCTGAGCTTGCGCGCCGGCAGGGCGGTTTCCAGGCCGAGCCAGACGGTGAGCAGGCGCTCGTCGAAGCCGGCCTTGACCAGTTCGGTGGCGACGGCCGCATGGCTGTTGCCGGCGCCGGGGCTGCGCACGAACAGCACCACGTCCACCGCCTTGTCGCGCAGGAATTCGTGCAGGGCGGCGATGACGGTGTCCATGGCTGGCTCGCCGAGGTCGGCGCCGCCGCCGAGGCGTTTCAGTTCGGGTACCAGCGCGCGCACCCGCGTCCAGGTGGACTCGTCCGGTTCCGCCGCCTGCAGGCCGTTGCGCAGTACGGCATCGACGCCGAGGGCGCAGATGCCGGAGCCGTTGCTGACCACCAGGGCGCGGCCCTGTTGCAGGGGCGGCAGGCGATAGAGCGCGGCGAAGGCGTCGAACAGGGCCGGCAGGCTGAGGCATTCGACCATGCCGGCGCGGGCGAAGGCGGCGGAGCGCACCGGGTCCGGGCCCTTGCCGTGCCAGTCGGCCAGGCGGGTCTGCAACACCACCACCGGCTTGGCGCGGGCGCAG
>JAQGNS010000057.1 GCA_028291705.1 Nevskia sp. | reverse complement strand
CGCATGGGCAGCCGAGCCTTTCATTCTCAATTGGGAACTCGAATGATGCGCTTCGCTATGCTCAGCACATCCTACCAATGCAATTCGCATCCATCGTAGGATGTGCTGAGCATAGCGAAGCGCATCGGTCGCGAAGCTTTGTCCCAGCTTACTGCGGCCGCAACGGCTGCTCGAAATACCCACCCGGCTTCTGCTTCCGAATCAGCAGATTCCTGATCTCCCATTCCGCCTTCGCATCCAGCGGCTTGAGATAACGCACTTCACCACCAGTCTGCACTGCCACCGGCACCCCATTCTCGAACAGCACCCGATTGCCCGGCAGCCGCGGCACCTTCTCGCCCGGCGTCAGAATGCCCACAAGGTTCAAAGGATCGGCCGCGGAGATGGAGACATGCTCGTCGGCCGCTTCGGTATTCGCTACCTTGCGCAGCAGCGCAGCCGCATCGTTCAGCGCGAACTGCTCACCAGAAAAGCCGCTGACGAACCGCCCGCCGCTGATCTCGCCGCGCGCCTCCATACGGCGATAGACATAGAACAGCTCACGCCAGGGCGGCAGCCCGTCCTCGCGTTCCAGCAGCTTGCGGAACACCACGCCGTAGCGGCGCAGCAGCACGCGCGCGATATGTTCGACATGGGGCTCGGCCAGTGCGCCAGGAGTGTCCGTATTCGGACGCGGGCGGCGCGTCAGGGACCAGCGGCCGGCTTCATCAACGTTAGCCTCGGCGCCACGCAAACGGCGGCGCAGGCGATTGCGCTTCTCGGCGGGCGTGACGAGGCCGCGCAGGCCGGCAAAGGAGTCGCAGGTGACGAGACCGTTGCTCACCAGCTCGCCCAGGGCCAATTCCAGTTCGGTGCGGATCAGACCCGTCTCATGCAGCAGGTCGCTGAAGAAGGAAGCGCCGTGGCTGCGCAGGCCGTCGAGCGTGGCCTGCGCCTTGGGTGACAGCGGCGGCGCTTCGACAAATGTATTCCCGGCTTCCTGCCAGTGCGGCAGCGCCTGCCGCTCGCACAGCAGGATGGGCGTCCCACGCACCGGGCCAGACTTGCGCTTGGTTTCCTCACCGCCGGCCTGCGCAGTGGCAGGCCGGTACCAGGCAACACGCCCGGCAGCGCAGAGCTTGTCCAGCATGGCCGGCAGATAGAGTTGCACGCGGGCGGGTAGCAGGTCCTCTTCCCAGGCGGCGGCGGGCAGCGCGCAGCCTTCGAGCTGGCGCAGCGCGATGAGCAGCCCTTCGTCGCCTTCGCGCCGCTCTTCACCGGCGAGGCGATGCCAGCGGAACAGGAAGCGCAGGAACTGCGCGGCCGCCACCGGCTGCACGGCGGCGCGCTTGCGCTCGCGGGTGTAGCGGTGGATGCGCGCGAGCAGGCGGCGATCACACCATTCGGCCGCGGTGGGCGCAGTGAAGCCGCCGCGCATCACGGCGCCTTCGGCTTCCAGGCCGTACAGCGCGGCGAGCACTTCGTCGTTCTCCAGCGCCAGCGGAGCAGCAAGTTGCGTTTCGGTAACCGGGCCGAGCAATTCCATGCGGCTGCGCACGATCTCGCGCAAGGCTTCTTCCGCATTCGGCTGCGCGGTGGACACGGCGCGAATCGCCGGCGTGGTCTTGAGCCCGGGGAACAGCGCCAGGAATTCATGCAGGCGTTCGGCGGCAATCCATAGCGGCTGGCGATTGCCGAGCGATACGGAGGTGACGCGCTGCTGCTGTTGCAGCGCCGGCAACCAGGTGTCGCCGGCCAGCGCCAGCTCGTCGCGGGTGAGAAAGCCGTGCACCACCAGCGCGTCGTGCAGTTCCTCGGCGCTGCCGATCTCGGGCCAGGCCTCGGCGCGCACCTGTTCGATCGCCTGCATGTCGAGCCGGCCCAGGTCGGCGGCGCTGCGCGCATCCAGCAGCGGCTGCGTTCTCACCGCGATGGTGCGGCGCTCTTCGGCGGCGCCGTCGTCGAGAAAGGCGAAGGGCCGCGCGTTGAGGATGGCGTAGGCCAGCGGCGAAGGTGAGGACAGGTCGCGCGCGATGACGCGCACGGCGCCGCTCTCGATGCCCTTCAGCAGACGCTCGAGGCCGTCCACATCCATGGTGACGTGCAAGCAGTCGTCGATGGTCTGCTTGACCAGCGGGTGATCCGGAATCTCGCGCTCGCCGCTGAGGTTTTCGGCGCAGGCCAGCTGGTCGGGGAAGACCACGCTGAGCAGGTCCTCGGCGTCGGAGCGCTGGAACTGCGGCGGCGTGCGCTTGCCGTTCTGCATGCGCTTCACCGCCAAGGCCACGCTGGCGTTCCAGCGCCAGCGCGTGCCGAACATCGGCGCGTCGAGCAGGGCCTGGATCAGGATCTGGCGCGCGGTGGCGGACTTGAGATAGTCCTTCACCTCTTCCAGCGGGAAGCTGTGGGTGGCGCCGAGCGAGAGCACGATGCTGTCTTCCAGCGCGCTGGCCTGCAGCTCGAAGTTGAACTTGCGGCAGAAGCGCTTGCGTAGCGCCAGGCCCCAGGCCTTGTTGATGCGCGAGCCGAGCGGCGAGTGGATGACCAGATGCGTGTCGCCGACCTCGTCGAAGAAGCGCTCGAAGACGATGGTGTCCTCGTTCGGCAGCACGCCCAGCGCCGCCAGCGAGATGGCCAGGTATTCCGCCAGCTGCTTCGCGGCGGCGGCATCGAGCAGCAGATCCTCGCGCAGCCAGCGCTCGCATTCCTCCTCGCCGTCCGCCAGGCGCCCTTCCGCATCGCGGTTGAGGCGCGACACGGCGTGGCACAGCTCATCGGTGCGTCCAGGCCGCTCGCCGAACCAGAATGGAATGGTCGGCGGCTGTCCCTTGGCATCCTCGACGTAGACCTTGCCGGTCTCGATCTTGGCGATGCGGTAGGAAGTATTGCCGAGCTGGAAGATATCCCCCGGCAGGCTCTCGAAGGCGAAGTCCTCGTTGAGCGTACCGACGCGATGCCCCTCCGGCACCAGCACCACCTCGTAGTCGAACTGGTCCGGAATCACGCCGGCATTCATCACCGCGGTAAGCTTGGCGCCGCGCCGCGCGCGCAGGATGCGGTTGACGCCGTCGTAATGCAGGTAGGCGCCGCGCCGGCCGCGTCGGGTGGTGTAGCCGTCGGCCAGCATCTGCACCACCTGCTCGAACTCGGGCAGGCCCAGCTCGCGATACGGCGCAGCAGTCCGCAGGCTCTGGTACAGCTCGTCCAGATTCCAGTCCTGGCAGCCGGTCTCGGCCACGATGTGCTGCGCCAGCACGTCCAGCGGTTTCTCCGGCACGTGGATGCGGTCCAGCTCGCCGCGGCGCACCGCATCGAGCAGGGCGGTGCATTCGAGCAGATCGTCCAACGACAGCGGAAACAGCCGCCCCTTGGGAATGGCGCCGATGGAGTGGCCGGCGCGGCCCACGCGCTGCAGCAGCGCGCTCACCGCGCTGGGCGTGCCGAGCTGGCACACCAGGTCGATCTGGCCGATGTCGATGCCCAGCTCCAGCGAGCTGGTGGCGACCAGCACCTGCAAGGTGCCGGACTTGAGCCGCTGCTCCGCGCGCAGGCGATGCTCCTTCGACAGGCTGCCGTGGTGCGCGGCGACGTGCTCCTCGCCCAGCCGCTCCGCCAGGTGCCGCGCCGCACGTTCGGCCAGGCGGCGCTGGTTGACGAAGATCAGCGTGGTGCGATGCTGCCGGATCAGCTCGGCCAGGCGGTCGTAGATCTCGCCCCACACTTCGTTGGCCATCACCGCCGTCAGCGGCGAGCGCGGCAACTCCAGCGCCAGGTCGCGCTGGCGGATGTGGCCGGCGTCGATGATCTCCACCGGCTCGTCGCGGTCGCCGATGAGGAAGCGCGCCATCTCCTCCAGCGGCTTCACCGTGGCCGACAGACCGATGCGGATCGGCGGCTTGGCGCACAGCGCGTGCAGCCGCTCCAGCGTCAGCATCAGGTGCGCACCGCGTTTGGAGCCGGCGACCGCATGCAGTTCATCGACGATCAGGCTGCGCGTGGACTTGAGCATGCGCCGGCCGGAATCGGAACTGAGCAGGATGAACAGCGACTCCGGCGTGGTCACCAGGATGTGCGGCGGCGTGCGCCGCATGCGCTCGCGCTCTACCGTGCTGGTATCGCCGGTGCGCACCGCCACGCGGATATCCAGGTCCGGGCAACCCTGCTCGATCAGCTGCTCGCGGATGCCCGCCAGCGGCTCCTGCAGGTTTTTCTCGATATCGTTGGACAGTGCCTTCAGCGGCGACACGTAGAGCACGTGTACCTCGTCGCTGAGCCCGCCGGCCAGGCCCTCCATCACCAGGTCGTTGATGGCCGAAAGGAACGCCGCCAGCGTCTTGCCCGAACCGGTCGGTGCCGTGACCAGGGCATGGCGATGCTGCGCCGTCACCTGCCAGGTGCGTGTCTGCACTTCGGTCGGCTGGCCGAAGCGATTGCGCAGCCAGCCGGACACCGCCGGATGGAACGGTTCTCCGTCCGCGCTCACCACCGCGCCGCCGAAATCGAGTCGCTTCTGCATAGTCTTATTATGCACCTACTGCACAGACGTGCAGCATGTCGGCCGGGGTCAAAAGATCATCTGTCATTCGTGAGCGTAGCGAAGAATCTGGTCGCTTCACTGCGCCGGACAAGTAAGGTACGGCGCCCGCTGACCGATTCAAGCGTCCCGATAACCCGGATTGGGCGCACCGATCCTGGAAAGCTGTTCTGGCACATTGATTCCTAAAGCAAAAAACGCCTAATACTAAAGTCGTAGGACCGCCCACTGGTGAAAATCCCGATTACCGCTACAGTGCCAAGGCATGTCATACGCAACCATGCGCGACGGCGCCCGGCTCCACTACCTGAGTTTCGGGCGCGGCCCCGACACTTGCGTCCTCCTCCACGGCTTCGCCATGAACGCGGCAATGTGGGTGCCCTTCGTGGCCCCGCTGGCGCACCGGGTCCGCTTCATCATTCCGGACCTGCGCGGCTTCGGCCGCTCGCACAAGCTGCCGCTGCGCGAGCACAGCATCCTCGATCAGCACGCCGACGACCTGCATGACCTGCTGCAGGCCCTGGACCTGCACGACGTCCACCTCGGCGGCCTGTCGATGGGCGCCTGCACCGCCCTGCAATACCAGCGCCGCTACGGCTTCGGCCGCATCCGCGCCTACCTGCACATGGACCAGGCCCCCTGCGTGCTGAACGGCGCGGACTGGCAGCATGGCCTGCTCGGCGCCGACCAGGAAAGCCAGCTCGGCGCCTGGCGCGAACTGTTGCAGGAACTGGAAAGCCATCGCGACAAGCCCTACGGCAAGCTGCCGCGCCGC
>JAQGNS010000079.1 GCA_028291705.1 Nevskia sp. | reverse complement strand
TTTCCTCAGGCTGCGACGTCTGCCGCGACCTTGAAGCTGACGATCTTGTCCGGATCGGTGACGCTGCCGTTGCGCGAAGGGCTGCCCTTCTTGATGGCGTCGACGAATTCCATGCCGGACGTCACCTTGCCCCAGATGCTGTACTGGCCGTCGAGGCTGGGCGTGTTGTCGAGCATGATGAAGAACTGGCTGTCGGCCGAGTTCGGGTCCTGCGCGCGGGCCATCGAGCAGACGCCGCGCAGGTGCTTCTCCTTGGAGAACTCCGCCTTCAGGTGCTTGCCCGAGCCGCCGGTGCCGGTGCCGTGCGGACAGCCGGTCTGCACCATGAAGCCCTCGATCACGCGGTGGAACACGATGCCGTCATAGAAACCCTTGCGTACCAGTTCCTTGATCTGCGCACAATGCTTCGGCGCGAGGTCGGGACGCATCTCGATGACCACGCGGCCGGCGGGGACTTCGAGGTACAGGGTGTTTTCCAGGTCAGCTGCCATTTGATTTCTCTATAAAAATTACGATCGTTCGTGGGGGTATTTTAAGTGTTTTTGCCCGCAGGTGCGGAGCGCCCCTGGATTGCGCCGCCGCCTCTTGCGCAGCGCGCATCGGGCACCATTTTCCGCCTGCGCGGTCCATCGGTTCCAACTTCGCCTTCCGCGCCGCTTCAGCGCGCGCGCATTCCTGCCAGGAGAGCTGCATGAGCAAGCTGTTTTCCCCCTTTTCGCTGGGACCGGTCGAGCTGGCCAACCGCATCGCGGTGGCGCCGATGTGCCAGTACTCCGCCGAGGACGGCAAGGCCACCGACTGGCACCTGCTGCACCTCGGACACCTGGCCCTGTCCGGCGCCGCCATCCTGTTCACCGAGGCCACTGCGGTGTTACCGGAAGGCCGCATCTCCCCGGGGGATCTGGGCCTGTGGTCCGATGCCACGGAACAGGCGCTGGTGCCGGTGGTAGCCGCCGTCCGTGAATATTCGCCGATCCGGCTGGCAATGCAGCTGGCCCACGCCGGGCGCAAGGCTTCGAGCCACGTGCCCTGGGACGGCGGACAGCTGATCCCGGCCGGCCAGGGTGGCTGGCAGCCCCTGGCGCCCTCCGCGGTGCCGTTGGCGGCGGGCGAACCCGCGCCGATGGCGCTGGATGCTGCCGGGCTGGAACAAGTGCGGGAGGCCTTCGCCGCCACCGCGCGCCGTGCCGACCGGCTCGGCTTCGACGCGGTGGAGTTGCACTCGGCCCATGGCTACCTGTTGCACGAGTTCCTGTCGCCGCTGACCAACCATCGCGACGACGGTTACGGCGGCTCGCTGGAAAAACGGCTGCGCTTCCCGCTGGAGGTGTTCTCGGCGGTACGCGCGGCGTTCCCGGCCGGCAAGGCGGTGGGGGTGCGGGTCTCGGCAACGGACTGGATCGAGGGCGGCTGGGATCTGCAGCAGACCCTGGCCTACGCCCGGGAACTGAAGCAGCGCGGCTGCGATTTCATTCACGTCTCCAGCGGCGGCCTGTCGCAACAGCAGCAGATCGCGGTGCATCCCAACTATCAGGTGCCCTTCGCCGAGCGCATCAAGGCCGAGGTCGGCATGCCGACCATCGCCGTGGGCATGATCACCGAGGCGGAGCAGGCGGAGGCGATCGTCGCCACCGGGCAGGCCGACATGGTGGCCGTGGCCCGCGCCATGCTGTTCGACCCGCGCTGGCCCTGGCACGCCGCCGCGAAGCTGGGGGCCCAGGTGGCGGCGCCGAAGCAGTACTGGCGCTCGCAGCCGCGCGCGTACAAGGCGCTGTTCGGCGATACCAGTATGGGGCAACGCTAGGGCGGGATTGCCGGTACGGGCCTAGCCCTGCGGGCGGCCTTCGCGTCCGGCGCGTTCCGCGCGAATCTGCGCGACCCGCTCTTCCCAGCGTTCGAGGTCGCGCTCGTAGAGATCAAAGACGCAGAGCAGGCAGCCGCCGCGGCAGCAGTCCTCGTCACGCGGCTGCTGTGGGCGCGGCGGCAGCTCTTCGTCGGCGGTGGAATCGGTTGCCATGAACGGCCAGTCTACTGCCGCTGCACCACCCCTGGCACAACGCCGGGCATGGCGCCGGAAGCGGGAATGCCGTAAAAATAAGCCGCATTCCCCTGACATTCCCTGGACTCAGCGCAGACATGGGCGAAGTCATCAACCTGAACAAGGCGCGCAAGCGCAAGGCTCGCGCCGATGCCGCGGCGCAGGCGGCGGAGAACCGCGCCCGCTTCGGCCGCACCCGGGAACAGAAGCAGCTCGACGCCGCCGTCACCGAGGAAGCGCGACGGCGGCTCGACGCGCTGAAGCGCGAAGATGGCGGGGAAAACAACGGCGAGGACTGAGACCGTGGCTGTGCGGGGATCGGCACAGGCTTAACCCCGTTTTCGCAGTTGCCGCGTTTATACGGATGGCTCCCCCAAACCCAGGAGTTTTCCATGCGCCGCCTGCTGCCCCTATTGCTTATCGCCCTTTCCGCCTGCGCGCTGCCGGCGCGGGCGGGCACTCTGGCCGATGTCGAGGTCTACGACCGCAGCAGCGGCGCCATGCTGCCGCTGTACCGGCATGAAGGCCGGCTCTACGTGGCGGGTGAGCCGCGCCACGAATACGAGCTGCGCATCCGCAACCACAGCGGCGGTCGCCTGCTGGCGGTGGGCAGCATCGACGGCGTCAACGTGCTCAGCGGCGAAACCGCCGCGCCGGACCAGGATGGCTACGTGCTGGATGGCTACGGCTCGCTGGCGATCGCCGGCTGGCGCAAGAGCCTGCAGCGGGTCGCCGCGTTCTACTTCACCGCGCTGCCGGACAGCTATGCGGCGCGCACCGGGCGGCCTGATGACGTGGGCGTGATCGGTATGGCCTTGTTCCGCGAGCGCGCGCCCTGCTGCATGCAGATCGAGGAATTGTCACGGGATGCTCGGCCGCGCGCTGCGCCCGTGCCGGCGCCATCTGCCGAGGCCGGCAGCGCGGCCAAGGCGGCGCCTGAAGCAATGGATCGGCTCGGCACAGGTCATGGCCGCAGCGAATATTCCGCCGCCTACGAAACCACTTTCGAGCGCAACAGTGCGGTGCCAGACGAGCTGATCTCGATTTTCTACGATTCGCGCCGCAAGCTGATCGCACAGGGCATCATCGCCGAACCGCGCCTGGCGCAACGCAGCCCCAATCCCTTCCCTAACGGCTTCGTCCCTGATCCCTGAGCCGACGGCGCGGCGACTGTGTCAGGGGGCGTCGCGCCGGCTCTCGTCGTAATCCGCCAACACGATGACGTAGGGGATGTCCCGATCCAGGTTGCGCACCACGGCAATGCCGTTGCGCGACCACACCAGATCGCCGATGCCGACCAGCAGGCCGGCGGCGGTGGTGCAGCCGTGGCTTTCGTCCAGTTCCGCTCGGGCGCCCGCGGCGCCGCCGCTGGCATAGGCGCTGGCGACTGCGATGGCCGACCAGTCACGGTCGCAGACCACCGTGGTGGATACCTTGATCCACATGCCGTAGTGGACGCCGGGGTCCGAGCCCAAGAACAGGCTGGGCAGGACCACGGAAATCATCCTTAGCATCGGACCCTCAACTTCGGATTTTTCACCATCGCAACACCTCGCACCAGTGCGACCCATGCACCGGGACAATCGCCATGCAGCACTTGTGCCTGCATCCTCCGGCAAATTGCCGCACCCTTCACCGCCGCTCCGCCCGGCGGTATCGCAGGCCGCCTTCAGCGGCATCGGCCGCTATGGCGGCGGATCCCGTCGAATCGCATTGCAAGAGCAGTCTAGCGGCCCGCCGCCCGGCCCGGAGGTGGCAAATATCCCCCATCGAAACGCCGGGGGATGTTGGCGCACCGGCAACACGGCAACGTGACCCGCCGTGTCTTCCCGCCTGGCGGGCGGCTGCATTTCCGGCAAATGGCCGACTGGCGCGCGCCAAAACGGTACCATAAGGTACCCACAAACTCGGATTTTGCGACCGTAAACCAATTTCCCGTCGGCTGCATCCAACTCGTAATCGGAGCCGGCGCCGCGGCGCGCAACCATTTGCAACGTATCGCAACGTATGTAAAGCGCAGCGGAGCGGTCAGGGAAGAAGGGAACGAGCCCCTTCAAGGAGAGTATTGCCCGTGGTCCAGGTGACAGAGATGCGAGAAACCGGGCGGGAGCAGCTCCGGGACGGCTCGCGCGATTTCGATTTTCTGAACGGACGCCACCGCGTCCACAACGTACGCTTCGCCGGCCGGCTTGAGCAGTCGGAACGCTGGGAAACTTTCGAAGCGCTCAGCATCACTACACCGCTGCCACAGGGCGCCGGCTGTATCGACGAACTGGTGGCGGACGGGCGCAGCGGTTACATCGGCACCACCCTGCGCCTCTACGACCGGCGCATACGGCGCTGGAGCCTGTACCGCGTGGATAGCGTCAGCGGCCTGTTGCAACCGCCGCTGCAAGGCGCGTTCCACGACGGGACCGGCGTTTTTGAAGGACGCGATGAACTGGGGGGACAGCCGGTGCGCGTGCGCCTGACCTGGTCGCACATCAACCCCACCTCGGCACGTTGCGAACAGGCGTATTCCAGGGACAGCGGCGCTACCTGGGAATCCCACTGGATCATGCATTACATGCGGCTGGAAGACCGCCGGCCACAGGCCCCGCGGGAACAGGGCCTGGCCCTGGCGACGGAGTTCATGTTCAGCGATCCGCCTGTCACCGGGCGCCACCAGTCCTAGTACGATCGGACGATGTAGCGCCGTCCCGCAGCCAACAAGATCGTCGCCAGGAGCGGACCTGGCCGGCGCAACCGCCGTCACCAGGGGGCCGCCGCAAAACACGACGAGGAGAAGGCGATGGCACTGTCCCCTGCCCGGCTGGAAGCGCGGGCCGTCGAGATGACGGCGGCATTCGAGGAAGCGGCGCGGCGCAACGAGTGGTCTTGGCTGGCGGACGCGTTCTACGCGGAGAACTGCCGCTACATCTGCGAATACGGCGGCACCATGCTGGTGGAAGCGCGCAGCCGCGAGGAGATCCGCGCCACGCACTACGGCCGCGACATGCGGGTGGGCTGGGAAGGCTGGACCTTCCCGATCGAGCGCTATGCGACGCGCGACAACCTGATCATCACCCACTGGTGGAACCGCGGACCCGGCCTGCGCGCCGACGGCAGCTACCGCCAGACGCCGGGCATTTCCTTCATCGAAGTGGGCGACGACGGCCTGTTCACCAGCCAGCTCGACCTGTTCGACCTGGCGCACCAGATGAAGCTGTGCGACGAACTGGAAGCCGAAGGCCTGCTCTCGCCGCAGCTCAAACGGGAATGGGTGATTCCGACCAAGCGGCGGCTGATCGAGATGCTGGGCGGGAATCTGCCGGCGGCCTGAAGCCGGGGGCGCGGAGCCGGGCGGTGACTCGCTCGAAACAGCTCCGGCATGTCCGCTATTTTTCTTTTTCCGGCGCCGCGGCCCGCAGTTCCCCGAGCCTGGAAAGAAACAACTTGAGAATCGGCGAGCCGTTGGCCTTGCTATAGGCGACCGCAAGATCGATCGTCGGCGGCTCCCCTTGCAGCGGACGGCTGACGACGGACCACGGCAGCATATTTTTCGCATAAGCGGGCATCAGCGCCAAGCCGCGGGTGGACGCAACCAGGGACACGGCCATCGTCACGCTATCCACGCCATGATCCGGTTTGATGTCGAGTCCGCAGCGCCGCAGATAATCTTCCGTCACCGCGCGTAGCACGGTGGCCTTGTTCGAGCCGCTGATGAAGATCTCGCCGACGAGTTCTCCCGGGTGAATGGCTGTGTGGGCAATGAGGCGATGGTCGCTCGGCATCAGGACGATCAGCGGCTCGTGGTCCACCACCTCGTAGCCCAGATCGAAAATCGGCTCGACGCGCATGAAGGCCACGTCGAGCCGGCCGCGAACGAGCTCCTCGGCCAGGTTCGGCGAATAGTCGCTGGAGACCGTCACCTGCGTGTTCTTCAACTCGTCGCGGAGCGCATGCATCGCCTGCGGCAGCCAGTTCATCTCGTGCCCGGTCTGGAAGCCGATGGCGAAGGTCTGCTTCGCCGGTTGCGCCGCCTTGCGCGCCGCTACCACCGCGGCATCGACTTGCGCCAGGGCCAGGCGGGCATGATCAAGAAAGGCCTTGCCGGCGGCGGTCAGCTCGACACCATGAACGCTGCGCGACAGCAGCTGGGCCCCGACCTGGTACTCCAAGTCACGAATCTGCCGGCTTAGCGAGGGCTGAGAGGTGTGGAGCCGAAGCGCCGCGGCCGTCGTCAGGCTGCCCTCCTCGACCACGGCCACGAAATAACGCAGATGCCTCAGCTCCATCGCCGTTCCATGCCTGTGAAGTATGGCCCCCAGCTTACAAAGTCTTATTCAGGACCACCACACGGGCCTACAGTGGCCGCCATGGAAACAGGGCATTCGATAGACAAGGCACTGTTATCAAAGATATTTATGTATAAATCTACTATCAGGAGTTAGCACAATGAGCAATTTAACGAACAAGGTGGCACTCGTCACCGGCGGTTCGAGAGGCATCGGTGCGGCGATCGCGAAGCGTCTGGCCGCGGATGGAGCGAGCGTGGCGCTCACCTACGCGAAGGATGCCGGCGCGGCCGCCGCCGTGGTCAAGGCAATTGAACTCGGCGGCGGCAAGGCCATCGCGATCCAGGCCGACGCTGCCGACGTCGAAGCAGTCAAAAGTGCGGTCTCCAAGGCCGTTGCGACCTTCGGCCGGCTGGATGTGCTGGTGAACAATGCCGGCACGGCCATTCCGAAACCGTTCGAGGAGACCACGCTTGAAGAGATGGACCGTGTGGTCGATATCAATATCCGCGGCGTATTCGCCACCACCCAGGCTGCGCTGAAGTACCTGAATGACGGCGGCCGCATCATCATGATCGGCTCGGCAGTGGGCGAGCGTGCCATTGCGCCCGGGTTGGTGGCCTACGCGGCGACGAAGGCGGCCGTCAGGATGTTTACTCAGGCGCTGTCCAGAGAGGTCGGGAGCCGCGGCATCACGGTCAACAATGTCCAGCCGGGTCCGATCGACACGGATTTGAATCCTGCCTCGGGTGATTGGGCGGTACCGCAGAAGGCCGCCACAGCGCTCGATCGCTACGGGCGTGCGGATGAGATCGCCGCGATGGTAGCGTTTGTCGCCGGTCCGGAATCTTCGTACATCACCGGGGCGAATCTCACCGTCGATGGCGGCATGAATGCTTGAAGCCAAGGCACGCGGCCAGTTTCGCCGCGTGCCGATTCAATAACCTGAACAGGAGTTGACCATGACAACCCACACGCACCAAACCGCGCCCACCCAGTTCGTCGAAGCCAAGGGCATCCGCTTCGCCTACCGCCGCTTCGGCAAGGCCGGCGGCGTGCCGCTGGTGCTGTTCATGCACTTCACCGGCACCATGGACCACTGGGATCCGGCGGTGACCGACGGCCTCGCCGAGGACCACGAAGTCATCCTGTTCGACAACGCAGGCATCTCCAGCAGCTCCGGCGAGGTGCCAACCACCATCGAGGGCATGGCGGCCGACGCCGCGGCCTTCATCAAGGCCCTGGGCCTGAAGCAGGTGGACCTGCTGGGTTTCTCCATCGGCGGCACGGTGACACAGGCGCTGACCCTGGCCGAGCCGCAACTGGTACGCCGCCTGGTGCTGGTCGGCACCGGCCCGCGCAGCGGCGAAGGCATGGCCACGTTGACGCCGGAGGCGCAGGCGATCTTCGGTAAATCCTATGCCAGTCCGGACGAGTTGTGGCAGCACGTACACTTCGACGCCACTGCAAGCAGCCAGGCCGCCGGCGCCGCGTTCCTCAAGCGCTTCCGCCTGCGTTCTGCAAACCGCGACCCGGAAGTGAACGAGAAGGTGGCGCCGGCGCAGATCGAGGCGCTGTCCAGGTGGGGCGCGCCGCGTGAGAAGCCGTACGCGTACCTGAACGCGATCAAGCAGCCAACGCTGGTGATCAACGGCGACCACGATGTGATCATCTACACCATCAACTCCTATATCCTGCAACAGAACATCCCCAACGCACAGCTCATCCTCTACCCGGACGCCAGCCACGGCGCGCTGTATCAATATCCGGAGCGTTTCGTCCGGCACGTCTCCATGTTCTTGTCCGAGTAAG
>JAQGNS010000045.1 GCA_028291705.1 Nevskia sp. | reverse complement strand
ACGCCGGCGGTCAGCCGGCTGAGGACGCCGAGCGCGGTTTTGACGGCGGCGTCGATCTCCGGCTCGAGGTGATCGTAGAAGGATTGCGGCGTGCCGAGGCGGAAGCCGGATACCGGCTGCTTCATCTCCTGCACGTAGTCCTTGGGCGTGCTTTCCACGCTGAAGATGTCGAGGTTGTCGTAGCCGGTGAGCGGCCCGAGCATGAGCGCAACGTCCTCGACGGTGCGCCCCATCGGCCCGCAGTGATCGAGATCGGCCGAGCAGGGAATGATGCCGCGGATGGAGACCAGGCCGGTGGTGGGCTTGAGTCCGACCACGCCGCACCATGCGGAGGGCACGCGGATGCTGCCGCCGGTGTCGGTGCCCAGCGCGCCGAAGGCCAGGTCGGCGGCCGTGGCTGCGCCGGAGCCGGCGGAGGAGCCGCCGGTGACATGGGCCAGATCCCAGGGATTGCGCGTCGGGCCGAAGTAGGAGATGTCGCCGGTGCAGCCCAGGGCGAACTCGTGGAGATTGAGCTTGCCGATGATCACCGCACCGGCGGCCTTGAGCTTGCGCACCACCTCGGCGTCCTCATCGGGCACGCGGTCCTTGAACATGGGGCTGGCTGCGGTGGTCCGCGTGCCGGCGGTGTCGATGTTGTCCTTGAGCGCGATCGGAATACCGTGCAGCGGGCCGCGGAACTTGCCCGCCGCGGCTTCGGCGTCGAGCTGCTCAGCCTGCGCCAGCGCCTCCTTCGCCATCACCGTGATGTAGCAGTTGACCTTCGGGTTGAACACGGCGATGCGCTCCAGCAGCGCCTGCACCAGTTGCCTGGAGGTCACCGATTTGTCGTGAATCATCGCCGAGACTTCGGTGAGGGTTTTCCCGGCCAGCGGGCCGCCGCTGGCGCCGAAGGCGCTGGACCAGCCTCCCAGGAACATCTCCGCCAGAACAGCGCCGCCTGCAAGCTTGCCGAAGTTTCGTCGCGTCAGGTTCATCGTGGGGGCTCACCTTTGGAGTTGGATGCCGGATACAGTTCTGGAAAAAACGCAGGATCGGTTCAACCGCCGTCGGGTTTCCCCGGGCAGAAATACCAGTACTTATGACCATGACTGGCGGGAGGGCGGTACCCCCCACCTCGCTGCGCTCAAAATTGAGGAAATATCGTGTAAAGCTGCCCCGGCGGATTGCTCCGCGCTTCCGGCGGCGGACTGGCCGACGACCGCTACTCCGGCAAGTAAAATCCGTTAGCATGGTTTCGACCACCCTGGCGCGGACCCCATGAGAATCAAGCCGGTAGCCATTCATTCCGACGCCTCGAACCATGCGGGAGCGCAGGACGCCTGATGCAGCAATGGCTGCCGCTGCTGGGCGTGCCGGTGATGGTGCTGGGCTTCGCCCTGCGCCTCAACGCGCTGCTGGTGGTGCTCATCGCCGGCGCGCTTACCGGCTGGGCCAACGGCCTGGATTTCGACGCGCTGCTGCAACTGTTCGGGCAGAAATTCCTCGCCGCGCGGCAGCTCGCCGCGTTCGTGCTGGTGCTGCCGGTGATCGGGCTGCTGGAGCATTACGGCCTGAAGACGCGGATCCGCGAGCTGGTGGTGCGCCGCCGCGCCGCCACCGCCGCGCGCATCCTGATGCTGTACTTCGTGCTGCGCGATCTCACCGGCGTGCTCGGCATGCCGCAGACCGCGGGCCAGGTGCAGACGGTGCGGCCACTGCTGGCGCCGATGGTCGAAGCCGCCGCCGAAGCGCGCCATGGCGAGCTGCCGGCACCGGTGCGCGAGCTGCTGCGGGCGCATGCGGCGGCGTGCGACAACATCGCCATCTTCTTCAGCGAGGACATCTTCATCGCCTTCGGCGCGGTGCTGCTGATCGACGCCTTCCTGAAGGACAGCGGCATCGCCGGCATCACGCCGCTGCAGATCGGACTGTGGGGCATACCCACCGCGCTGTGCGCGCTGGCGGTGCACTTCCTGCGGCTGGCGCGGCTCGACGCCGCCATCGAGCGACAGGTGCGCGAGCACCGCGCCGCGGCGACGGTGGGCCCATGAGCGCGCTGGTCTCCCAGCACGGCCTGTTCATCCTGATCGGCGTGATCGTGCTGCTCCAGGCGGCGGCCGGCCTGCGCGATCGCGGCAATGCCAACCGCTGGATCGGCGCCTTGTTCTGGGCTCTGTTCTCGCTGCCCTTCCTGTTCGGCGACACGCTGGTGCAGGACTGGGGGCCCGCCGCCGCCTACCGCGCGGCCGGCATCGTGGTGGTGGCGCTGGCCTTGCTCGCCGGCAGCGGCCGCGTGCGCGCCCGGGGAGAGCTGCAACAGCGCCCCGCGCCCGCGCCGCCGCCGACATTCCGCCTGCTCACCCCGGCACTGCTGATTCCGGTGGTCACGCTGCTCTGCGTCACCTTGCTGGTCAAACTCAAGTTCGGCAGCTTGCCGCTGCTGGACACGGCCAATCCCACGCTGACCGCGCTGGGCGTGGCCGGCGTGTGCGCGCTGCTCGCCGGCTGGGCGCTCACCGGCGGCACGCCGCTGCTGGCGGTGAGCGAGTCGCGCCGCCTGTTCGGCGCGGCGGGCGATGCGCTGGTGCTGCCGCAGATGCTGGCCATGCTCGGCGGCGTCTTCATTGCCGCCCACACCGGCGATGCGGTGCAGCACCTGGCGGTGTCCGCCATTGCTCCCGGGCAACGGCTGCTGCCGGTCGTGATCTACGGTCTGGGCATGGCGCTGTTCACCATGGTGATGGGCAACGCCTTCGCCGCGTTCCCGGTGATGAGCGCCGGCATCGCCCTGCCCTACCTGATCCAGGGCCAGGGGGCGCATGCCGCGCCGCTGCTGGCGATGGGCATGTACTGCGGCTACTGCGGCACCCTGCTGACGCCGATGGCCGCCAACTTCAACATGGTGCCCGCCGCCCTGCTCGATCTGCGCGACCGCTATAAAGTGATCAAGGTGCAGGCGCCAACCGCGCTGTGCCTGCTGGCGATCAACATTGCCCTGATCTATTGCCTGGCTTTTTGACGAGGAGCACCCGATGCCGTTGAGCCGTAAACAGGCGGAGCACTTCGTCAGCCTGCCGCTGGCGGGGCTGACGCGCGAGTACCCCAACCACCTCATGCACCTGCTCAATGGTCCGCAGGATGCGCTGGCGCCTTCGGCGCTGCACCCGATCTTCTACGGCTGCTTCGACTGGCATTCCGCCGTGCATGGCTACTGGCTACTGGCGCACTGCGCCCGCGCCTTTCCGGACCTGCCCCAGGCCGAAGCGATCCACGCGCTGTTCGCGCGGCACTTCACCACCGCCAACGTCCAGAAAGAGATCGACTACTTCACAGCACCGGGCCGCACCGCGTACGAGCGCCCCTACGGCTGGGCCTGGCTGCTCAAGCTGGCCGCCGAACTGCGCGAGTGGCCCGTTCCGCAGGCACCCGTATGGCGCGAGGCGCTACAGCCGCTGGCCGAATTGCTGCGCGGGCGCCTGCTGGAGTTCCTGCCGCGCCAGCGCCAGCCGATCCGCACCGGCACGCACTACAACACCGCCTTCGCCCTGCTGCTGGCGCTGGACTATGCCCGTACCGGAGAGGACGCTGCGCTGGAATCGGCGCTGCGCGCGGCGGCCCTGCGCTACTACGCCGCCGACACCACGTACCCGAGCCGCTACGAACCCGGCGGCGACGACTTCCTCTCCGGCGCCCTGACCGAGGCCACGCTGCTGGCGGCGCTACTGCCCCAGCCGGAATTCACCGCGTGGTTCGCCCGCTTCCTGCCGGAGTTGGCCGCGGGCCGCGGCGATCCCCTGCTCTCCCCGGTTGAAATCGGCGACCGCGACGATCCCAAGATCGTCCACCTCGACGGCCTGCACCTGAGCCGCGCCTGGTGCCTGCGCCGCATCGCCGCCACCCTGCCGGCCACGCACGCCGCAAGCGCCGCCATGCGCGACGGCGCCGATCGCCTGGAGCAGGCTAGCCTGCCGCACATCGCCAGCGGCAATTACAACGGCGAGCACTGGCTGGCGAGTTTTGCCGCGCTGGCTGTTGGGGCGGGTTGATCGCAGCTGTGGATGGACTGCACTTTGAAGCTGCAAAGAGGACAAAGAGTCGGAGTAAATAGAAGAGGGCATCAAGCGCCGAGAATGTCTACTCCGAGCCGTTATCCTGCCTTATCCTCCAGGTTCGCCGAGGTCGTTATGCCCACGATTCACCCAGATCCGATCTCACTTACTACGCATCATATACATCTCTGCTTTCGCCCCACCGACACCGTTCTCTCGTCGGGCACAGGCTTCATATATGAGAGGCACGGGTCCAGATATCTGATCACGAACTGGCATAACGTTGCGGGCCGCAACCCGATCGATGGAAAGTGCCTATCTGATACCTTGGCCATCCCGGACATACTGTCGACTCTGTTCCGCACTAAGGACAGCATTGGCGCATGCCAACGGGAGTATCTTCCACTATATAGTGACAACGAAATGCAAATTCCGACTTGGCTCTCACATCCTAAGCACGGAAACAAGATAGATGTTGTTGCACTACCCCTGCCATCGACAATAACTGAACGGTACCAATTATTTCCAATCAACAACGTTGAGTTCGACTCAGCCTACAAAACTGAAGTCGCCGATGACGCCTTTGTCATCGGCTATCCGTTTTCGGACATCACTCACCTCCAACTTCCCATATGGAAGCGTGCAAGTGTTGCCTCTGAGCCAGATGTTGACCTAGATCAGTTGCCTAAAATGCTGATTGATACAGCCACTAGATCTGGGCTATCAGGCTCTCCCGTGGTAATGCAGCGAGTTGGAATCCATGGTGCTGCCGGCGGAAAACTAACTGGATCGGAAGTGATAGGGAGAATACGTAATTTTGTTGGTATCTATTCGGGTCGCGTTGGAATAGACGAGACAAAAGCGCAACTCGGCGTAGTCTGGAAAGCTCGGGTTATCGATGAAATCATCGATGGTGAGCCTGCCTCCACGGAGGCGGATAGTCCGACGTAGCAAGCGTAGGGTGGGCAGGCTTCATCTGCCCTCGCGGCCTGGCGCACGGTGGGCGCACTGCGCCCACCCTACGTTCACTAGCCAGCAAGCGTAGCCCGGATGGAGTGAAACGGAATCCGGGATTTGCCCGAGCTACAACCCCGGATTTCACTTCGTTCCATCCGGGCTACGCTCGCTGCATTGAGTTGTTGTAGTGTTGTGTGCGATGTTCGCGCCTTCGACGGAGACGCCGCAAACATGAGCTTGGAGTCGGAATATAAAGTCGTTCCCAAGCAGCCGAGATCTGAGCTGCAGGAATTTGCGCGATGGTTCCATCAGGATTGGCAGCTGATGTATCGTGATTTTTATCTGGGTGCCAACGAATATTTGTACGGATTGCCTGGAGCGAGACGGAAGATATTGAAGGCGGAGTTTGGAAAATTCCTAAAAGACAATGAAGGGGCGACGTCCAAAAAGCTCCGGGGTGAATGGTTCAAACTGGGGGCCCAAGCCTGGCAGCCTGATTTGGTTATTTCAGAGGCATTGAAGGATTTTCACTTCATGATGGATAACCCTGTTCCTCCAAAAGGCCGCTAGCCGGCGTGGGGTGCGCACCGCGCACGCGTCACGCTCCGGACGGAGTCATCGGACATATCTGGGAAGTTATATAACGAAATCCCGTAATGGCCCGAAGCTACCCTTCGCGATTGGCAGCGTTCGGGTAGCTATCCGCGTGCGCGGTGCGCACCCTACGTTTCCTACACGCGCCCGGCGTAGCTGGCCCGGGCGGCGTCGATGCGCGTCGAGTTCTTCACCACCCATTCGGCGATGCCCTGCACCGGGGTGAGGAAGTCGTGACCCAGGTCGGTGAGGGCGTATTCCACTTGTGGCGGGCGGGTGGGTATGACGGTGCGGGTGACGAAGCCGTTTTCCTCCAGCTCGCGCAGGGTTGAGGTGAGCATCTTCTTGCTGACCTCGCCCACCTCGCGGCGCAGCGCGCTGAAGCGCAGCGGCCCGCGGCCGAGGGAGCGCACCACCAGCAGTGTCCACTTGTCGCTGATGCGGGCCAGCATGTCGCCGATGTACTCGCAGGTGGAGGTATCCACGCGGGCGCCTGGTTTCGGAGAAGTGCCTTCTTGATCAACCACCTGCGTTTCCTCACACTTGGTTACTAATTGTTACCAGAGCACATGAGGATACCATGGCGTCCAAGCCCCGCATTGCCGTTGTCATCGGTTCGACCCGCCCCGCCCGCTTCGCCGACCAGCCCGCCCAGTGGATCACCCAACAGGCGCAGGCGCGCGGCGACATGGAGGTGGAGGTGGTGGACCTGCGCAATCACCCGCTGCCGTTTTTCGACGAAATGGCGTCGAACCGCTGGATGCCGAGCCAGAATGCCGAGGCGGTGCGCTGGCAGAAGGAGCTGGGCCGCTTCGACGGCTTCATCTTCGTGGTGGCGGAGTACAACCACTCCATCACCGGCGTGCTGAAGAACGCGCTGGACCAGGCGTACAACGAGTGGAACTACAAGCCCTTCACCGCCATCGGCTATGGCGGCACCGGCGCGGCGCGGGCGGTGGAGCACCTGCGCCTGATCGGCGTGGAGCTGCAGATGGTGTCCACGCGCAGTGCGGTGCACGTCGGTGGCGGCGACTTCATGGCGGTGCACCCGATGTTCGGCAAGAAGCCGTTCGAGGCCATCGAAGGCTCGATCCTGCAGTCGGCGAAGCAGGCGCTCGACGAGCTGGCCTGGTGGCTCAAGGCGACGATGGCGGCGAGAGCGGCGACGACTTGAGCCCGGTAGGGCGGGTCTGCGACCCGCCTGTCGCGAAGCGGCACGCGGTAAACAGCGGGTCGCAGAGCCGCCCTACCTGCACTTCACCAAAGCTGTCGCTCGCCCCCTCCGGATAGGCCGGCAGTTGCTGAGCGAGTCGCAGATAACGACGTCAGCTTTGGGCCAGCGAAGCGGACACGGGATGAGCCCCCGAAAGCAGACGTCCCTTCCCTATCTGCGATAACAGGGATGTGGTTCGTCTCCTTTCAGTCGCTCGCAGCCGGCCGGCTCAAAGGTCAGGAAAAAGCAACGCGATACGCGCCTTCCAGCGCATGTAGAATACGTGGCTCCAAGTGCTGTGCAGGTCAATAATGTCTTTGTTTTCGCGCTTGTTTCGCAAAGCCCCAACGCGATCGCCGGTTCCGACTTCAGCGCTTAAACCGGCGCCGTCCGAGAAGAACGAGAAGGCTCCTCCCAGTGCGGCTGATCGCGCACTGACCGCTGCTGCCGAGGAGAGCGCTTTGCGGGCGGCCATCGATGCCCGGGATGTCCAGGCGGTGGCCCGGCTGGTCGTTGCGGGTGCATCGACCAAGGTTCGCCAGGCGGCGGCTGATGCAATCGAAGATCCGGACGTGCTACGGCAACTCATCCGCGATGTCCGTGGGGGCAATGACAAGAATGTCTACAAGGTACTGACGTCCAAGCGCGATGCCCTGCTTGAGCAGGCTCGCAAGCTGGAGCAGTTGCGCGCCGGGATCGATGAGACCGCCGGAGCCCTCGAACGCCACAGCCAGCGCCCGTACGACGCCTTGTTCAGCCAGAGGCTGGACCAATTCGAGAATCGCTGGGAAGCGGTGGCGGAGCAGGCTGATCCAGAGCTGCGCGGCAGGGTCCAGCAGTGGGTGGACCGCTCACGGGAGACCATTTCCGAGCACTTGCGCCAGATAGCGGCCCAGGCATCACGAGAGCAGGCTGCCGCAGATGCAGCCGCGGAGGCAAGACGCCTGCGCGACGAGCAGGCGCAGGCGACCGCCGCGGCTGCTGCCGAGCAAGCGCGGCTGGCCGAGGAGCAGAACCGTGCACTGGCTGAGCAGCAGGGCGCCGAGCAGCAGGCTGCCCGCCAGATCGGCGAATTGATCCGGAAGGCGCGTGCCGCGCTGAGCGATGGCAGCACCTCCCGCGCGGCCGGGGTGCGGCGGACCATCGAGGAGAAGCTGGCGGGCGCGCCGCCTCTGCCGGCCAACCTGGCCGGCCAAATACAATCCCTCGACCAGCAGCTCGACGCGTTGAAGGACTGGAAGAGTTTTTCCGTGACGCCAAAGCGCGCCGAACTGATCGAGGAGATGGAGCTGCTCGTCGAGGCGACACTCGATCCGCTGGCGCTCGCCGACAGGATCAAGAGCCTTCAGGATGAGTGGCGCACGCTGAGCAAGGGCGCCGGCGAGGGTCTCGAAGCCGATTGGCAGCGCTTTCAACAAGCCGCTCAGCGGGCCTATCAACCATGTAAGGAGTACTTTGCCGCCCAGGCGCTCGTCCGCGAGGACAATCTGCGGCGTCGCGATGCCTTGCTCGCCGAGCTGACCGCTTTTGAGGCGGGGCACAACTGGGAGCAAGCCGACTGGCGGGCTGTCGTCAAGACCCTGCGGGAGACGAAAGAGGAATGGCGCAACTGCTCGCCTGTGGAGCGCCAAGCCGGCAAGCAGCAGCAGGAGGCGTTCGCGGCGCTCACTGCGAGCCTGCAGGGCCGGCTGGATGCCGAGTACGCCCGCAACGTGAAGGAGAAGGAGTCGCTGATCGAGCGTACCGCACAGTTGCTGGCGAGCGACGATAGCCGCAAGGCCATCGACGCGGTCAAGCAGCTGCAACAGCAGTGGCAGACCGTAGGCCCTGTGCCGCGTGAAGTGGATCAACGCCTCTGGGGGGAATTCCGCCAACACTGCGATGCCGTGTTCCAGAAGCGGGAGCAGGAGTCTGCCGCCTACGCGGCCGGGCTGGAGAACAACAAGACGCAGGCACTTGCCTTGTGCGAGCGGCTCGACCGGATCGCGGCGCTGGAAGGGGCCGAGTTGCTTGCGCAGGCCGGAGCAATAGCCGAATTGCGAAGCGCTTTCGGGGCGCTCGGTGAGTTTCCCCGTGCGGACACACGTGAGCTTCGCAACAGATTTGACCAGGGCCTGGATCGCTGCGAAAAGTCATTTGCGCGCCAACGTGCGCGTGACGTCGAGCGTGGTTGGGACGATCTGTTCGAAGCCGCCAACCAGGTGCGCGCCTACAGGCTGGCCGTGGCGCGCGGCGTGGACACGGCGCAGCTCGACATTTTGAAGAACACCGCCGAAACCTGTATTGGCTCCGTCCAGCGATGGCCCAAAGGTGGGCTCGATGCCGTGAAGAAGGGACTCGCCCCCGAGCCTTCCGCGGATCTCGCGGCGAATGAGGTGGCGCTGAAGTTGCTCTGCATCCAGGCCGAAATTCTGACGGAGACGCCGACGCCACCGGAAGATCAACCGTTGCGTCGCCAATATCAGTTGCAACGTCTGGCGCAGAGCATGGGCCAGGGTCCCCGGGTTGATGAAACCCAATTGGATACCCTGGCGATCGAGTGGGTGAATGTCGGCCCGGTAGAGGACGTTGCATACGAGCCGTTGTTGCAGAGATTCCGGCGCTGTCGCGAGCGGGGCAACTTCAGGGGCGCATAGCGATAGCACGCAAAGCCATCTCCTGGCCATGATAACGGGGAAGAATCGAAGGTGCCCTGCCCTGGGTCCGCTTTTGTCTGAATGAGCGTCGGGATGTCGGCTTGCGCCACGAAGCGGACTTGAACCCCTTCCGCAGCGTGAACATTTTAGACTGTGGCCTCAGTTGCTTCTTTTCGACGGAGGAATGACATGGAAAAGCCGGCAAAGAACACGATCTGCCTTTGGTTCAACGGCGATGCCGAGGATGCGGCGCGGTTTTACGCCAAGACCTTTCCGGATTCGGCTGTCAGCGCGGTGCATCACGCACCGGGAAATTATCCAGCGGGAAAGAAGGGGGACGTGTTGACCGTGGAATTTACCGTACTGGGCATTCCATGTCTCGGTCTCAACGGCGGACCTGCGTTCAAGCAGAGCGAAGCGTTCTCGTTCCAGGTGGCCACCGTCGATCAGGCCGAAACGGACCGCTACTGGAATGCAATCGTCGGCAACGGCGGCCAGGAGAGTGCCTGCGGCTGGTGCAAGGACAAATGGGGATTGTCCTGGCAGATCACACCCATCGTCCTGACGAAAGCGATCACCGATCCCGATCCAGCCGTCGCCAAGCGCGCGTTCGATGCGATGATGGAGATGGGAAAGATCGACATTGCCGCCATCGAGGCGGCGCGCCGCGGTTGAGGAAGCAAGCGTCTGGAATATTTACTCCGACCTTATCCCTGACCGCGTTATCCCGAGGCGCCGCACCGGCGACTCTGGTCGCCGATGCGGCCGAGCGGATCAGTTCAGACGTTCCAGGTTGCGGGTGGCGATCTGGCTGACGGAGCCGTTCGAGCTGTCCGAGGTCGCGCCGACCATCTTGTCTGTCGCGGTGTCGTCCGTGATGGCCAGGTTGTATTCGGTGCGCGCGCCGGCCGGATTGCCGGTGTTCTGGTAGACCACGCCCAGGTCCAGGTGCGCCATGGCGTTGTGCGAATCGCTTTCCAGCGCCTGATCGAGATGCGTCTTGGCGGCAGCGTAGTCTTTTTGCTTGATCAGATTGAAAGCGATATCGGTCTGCGACTGACTCTCGCTGACCGTGGACGTCGCGCAGGCGCAAAGCATCAGCGCGGGAAGCAGCAGCAGGCATTGTTGCAGACGGATATTCATGACGAGCTCCTCTGGATAGTTTTAGTAATGTGGAACGACTCGCCTCCGAGGTGTCGCTCAGGCGACAGCGCACATGGGAATCCAAGCCGGGAAGAGCCGTTCCGGACATGCATGCGCAAGCATGCCGTCGCAGACATCCGCTTCAACTCTTGATTGCCCCAGTGAATCGCTCTTCCCTGAACCCCAAGCATGCAATTGCTGCATACCCGAATCGACCTCTACCCTCGTCCGAGCCTACTCGCTTGGCGCCTGGTCGGCCTTAAACAATTTCACCTATGCCTTGAGGCGTCCACACGGATATGAGGGGGCGGAGCAAATAAGGAAGGCGGCAAATATCGGGAATATTTATTCCGCCCCCTTATCCGCTGCCCCTTATCCGCTGCCCCTTATCCCTGATTCAGCACCTAGGGCTCTCCCGTCACCGGGCCGAAGTCCGGCGGCGGCGTGCGGTGATGGGTTGCGGCCTCGTAAGCGGAGGCGATGCGGAACAGCACCGGCTCGGCGAAGGGGCGGCCGACGAAGTCCACGCCCACCGGCATCTTGTCCGGGAACGGCCCGGTCATGCGCGTGCCTTCACGCGGCGTGCCGGTGGCGCCACCACCGGTGTTCTCCGGCGGCAGCGGCGCGGAAGGGTCGCGCACCCAGTCGTAGACTTCGGTGGTGAAGCCGGCCGGCACGGTGATGGCGGGGAAGCCCTGGCTGCCGAGGAAGCTCCACACGACGTTGCTGTTGCGGCCGTTGAGCGGCGGAATCGCCGGCGCGCCGATGCGGGCCGGCGGCTGCGCCGCGGTGGGATAGACCAGGGCGTCGAGGTTCTGCTCCTGCATGCACTGCAGCATCACTTGCTGCACGGCGAAGCGGCGCAGCATGCGCTCGGCGGTGTTGTATTCCTGCGGCTTGTCGGCGTTGGCGCGCGCTTCCTTCTGCGAGGCGAACTTGGGATCGCTGAAGTAGTTGGCCTTGTTGACCAGATCGGTGTTGCTCTTGATGTTGGCGTCGCCGCGCTTGCGCAGGTACCAGTCCAGCTCGAACCTGGCCTCGCCAACCGCCTGGGCCTGGCCGATGGTGCGGATGTTCACGTCCGGGGGCACCAGCGAGGGGTCCATGGTCATGTCGAGCAGCTTGGCGATGTGGTCGCCGACCGGCTTGCCCTTGTCGTCCACCGGGAACTGCTGGGGGAAGCGCTTGGTGAACAGCACGTTGTCGAGCGCCGGCTCGTAGGTGCGCAGGCAACTGGTGAACAACTCACCCTCCGGGCCCGGATCGACCACGTCGGCGCCGAGCTTGCGCAGGTCGTCGGCGGCGCGGCTGACGATGTCGATGGTCTCGGCCTCGGCGGGCGTGAACAGTTTCTTGCTCATGTACTCACGCACCACGCCGACGCGCAGGCCCTTGAGGCTGCCGGCGGCGGCGAAGCTGGGATAGGGCTTGGCCGGCATGCGGCCGATGCTGAATACGGTGAACGGATCCTTCGGATCGTAGCCGGCGTAGACCTGGAGGATTCTGGCCACGTCCTCGACGTTGCGGCAGATCGGCCCGACGCGGGTGTTGATGCCCTGCTGGATCATGCCGTCGCGGCTGATCAGCTCCTGCGTCGGCGCCATGCCGACGGTGTTGTTGGCCTCGGCCGGGCCGCGCACCGAGGAGCCGGTTTCCTCGGCGATGGCGCAGGTGACGAAGTTCGCCGCCACCGAGGAGCCGGAACCGGCGCTGGAGACGTTGGGGCTGCGCTCGGTGTCGTAGGGGTTGCAGAAGGTGCCGCCGAAGGAACTGCGCGGTACGCCATCGGCGTACTCGGCGAGGTTGGCCTTGGCCAGGATGATGGCGCCGGCCTCGCGCAGGCGCTTGACGAAAGTGGCGTCGTGCGGCGGGCGATCGTTGGCATAGAACGGGTCGGCGCCGGAGGTGCTGCGCATGTCGAAGGTGTCGTACTGGTCCTTGAACGCCATCACCACGCCCTGCAACGGGCCGACCAGCTTGCCGGTCTTGGCGAACGCGCGGTCCTGCGCGATGGCGGTTTCCAGCGCGTCGGGCATATCGGGATCGGTATCGGTGGCGTCCGTCATGCTGCGCGCCTTGCGCTCGTCGAAGCCCAGCGCCTTGCGCGTCGCCGGGCGCAGGTTGAGGGTGGACAGGGCGTTGATCTGCCCCGCATGGGGAATGGTCTCGATCGGCCCGAGCAGGCCCTGCGGCTGCTTCACGCAGGCGCCGTTGTAAGCCTTGATGCGCGCCAGGTAGAGCCGCACCACCTGCTCGGTGGTGATGCGCTTGTCGAGAATCGCGGACTGGATCTGCGCGATGGTGGCTTCTTCGATGTGGAAGGTCTTGGCCGGCGCGGCCGCGGCGGGGCCGCTGCCGATTACCACCAGCAGGGCCAGCGCGCCCCCAAGCAAACTGCCCCCGAACATGCTGCCGAACCTGAAGCGCTTGAACATGATGGGGCCTGCTCCTGTCGTGGTTTTTGTGTCCGGGCAAGCGCCATGCATCCGCGCATCGCGGCTGCGCAAGGAACGCCGATGGCGCGAAATACCCCAGTTGCCCATTTAGACGCGCGCACGGGCGGACCCCCTACCTGTGCGGAATTCCTGGCCTGGGATAAGCGGTGAGAGAAAAGCCTGGTGGGGCGAGTCTGCGACCCGCCTGTTGCGAAGCGGCACGCGGACCCGCCCTGGCGGAACCTTTACTGGTTCTGCATCAGGCGGGACGGCCAGCCGATGCGCACCAACAGACCGTCCGGCCCGCAGATGCCGACTTCATACAGCCCCCACTCACGATGGCGCAGAACGCCGCCGGGGCGGATGATGAGATCGTCAACCCGTGCGGCGATGG
>JAQGNS010000042.1 GCA_028291705.1 Nevskia sp. | reverse complement strand
CTGATCTTCATGTCGGCGACCAAGCTGGCGCAGCAGATCCGCGCCGGCAAGGTCTCCGCCAGCGAGGCGGTGGAAGCCTTCATCGCCCGGCAACTGGCGGTGAACGACGAGATGAACGCGGTGGTGATGAACTGCTACGCCCGCGCCCGCAAGGAAGCCAAGGCGCTGGATGAAAAAGCCGCGCGCGGTGAATGGGTCGGCCCGCTGCACGGCGTGCCGATCACCTTGAAGGACTCGCTCGACACCGAAGGCGTGATCACCACCGGCGCCACCTACGGACGTGAACAGTACGTGCCGAAGAAAGACGCCACCGTGGTCGGCCGTGTCCGCAAAGCCGGCGCCATCCTGCTCGGCAAGACCAATACGCCGGAGTTCACCCTGGGCGGCCTGGCCGGCATCAACGCGGCGAGCAATCTGCTCTATGGCTCCTCGCACAATCCCTATGATCTGACGCGCAGCACCTCCGGTTCTTCCGGCGGTGCCGGCGCCATCGTCGCCGCCGGCGGCGCGGCCTTCGACATCGGCTCCGACTGGGGCGGTTCGATTCGTGGCCCGGCGCACAACAACGGCATCGCCGGCATCAAGCCGACCAGCGTGCGCGTGCCGCGTACCGGCCATATCGTCGATTACGGCGGCCTGTTCGACCTGTGGCAGCAGATCGGTCCCCTCGCCCGCCGCGTCGAAGACCTCATGCTGATCACGCCGATCATCGCCGGCCCCGATTTCCACGACGCTTCCTGCGCGCCGGTGCCATGGGCCGATCCGGCCCGTGTCGACCTGAAAAAGCTGCGTGTCGGCTTCTTCCCCACCAACGGCGTCGCCGAAACCGACGACGACACCAAGAACACCATCATCCAGGCAGCGAAGTGGCTGGAAGGCGTCACCGCCAGCGTCAAGGAAGATCTGCCCAAGGAGATCCTCAGCGACCTCTACGACGCCCGCACCAAGCTGACCAGCGGCGACGGCTGGGCCTTCTACAAGCGCATGGCCGACAAGTGGGGCACCAAGAACTTCTCGCCGCAGGTGACCGAGCGGATGAAGAACATGACGCCGCTGTCCACCGCCGAACTGGTCGAGACCTGGGAAAAAGCCGACGACGCCAAGTCGCGCATGTTGCGCTGGATGTCCGCCTACGACGTGCTGCTGTGCCCGGTCGCCGGCAAGCCGGCCGAGGTGATCGACCGTCCGCCCAACTCCCCGCCGCCCTACAACGCCTGGAGCTACACCGGCGCCTTCAACAGCACCGGCTGGCCGGTGGTGGTGGTGCGCTGCGGCAGCTCGGCCGACGGCAAGCTGCCGATCGGCGTGCAGGTGGTGGCGCCGCCCTGGCGCGAAGACGTGTGCCTGGCCGTGGCCAGTTATCTGGAGAGCAAGAGCGGCGGCTGGAAGCGCCCGCCGATCTGAACGCGCACCCAACCGGGGAGTTCCAATGAGCAACAAGTTGCTGCAGCAACTGGCCTACGACAGCGGCCGCCGCGATTTCCTGCGCGGCCGCTCCACCTTGAATGCCGCCGTCGCCGCGACCGCGGCCAGCGCCGTCTCCGCCATGACGGCTTCGGCCGACAGCAGCGACGAGCTGATCTTCATGTCGGCCACCAAGCTGGCGCAACTGATCCGCGCCCGCAAGGTCTCCGCCCACGAAGCGGTGGAAGCCTTCATCGCACGCCAGCTCGAGGTCAACGACGAAATGCGGGCGGTGGTGATGAATTGCTATGCCCGTGCCCGCAAGGAAGCCAAGGTGCTGGATGAAAAAGCCGCGCGCGGCGAATGGGTCGGGCCGCTGCATGGTGTACCGATCACACTGAAGGATTCGCTCGATACCGAGGGCGTGATCACCACTGGCGCCACCTACGGCCGCGAGCAATATGTGCCGAAGAAGGATGCCACGGTGGTCGGGCGCGTCCGCAAGGCCGGCGCCATCCTCTTGGGCAAGACCAATACGCCGGAATTCACCCTGGGCGGCCTCAGCGGCATCAGCACCGCCAGCAATCTGCTCTATGGCTCTTCGCACAATCCCTATGACCTGACGCGTAGCACCTCCGGTTCTTCCGGCGGTGCCGGCGCCATCGTCGCCGCCGGCGGCGCGGCCTTCGACATCGGCTCCGACTGGGGTGGCTCGATCCGCGGGCCGGCACATAACAACGGCATCGCCGGCATCAAGCCGACCAGTGTGCGCGTGCCGCGCACCGGCCATATCGTCGACTACGGCGGCATCTTCGACCTGTGGCAGCAGATCGGTCCCCTCGCCCGCCGTGTCGAGGACCTGACGCTGATCACACCGATCATCGCCGGTCCCGATTTCCATGACGCCTCCTGCGCACCGGTGCCCTGGGCCGATCCCGCCCGCGTCGACCTGAAGAAACTGAAGGTCGCTTTCATCACCGACAACGGCGCGGTCGGCCACAACGCCACCGACGACGACACCAAGCAGACCGTGCGCCGCGCGGCGCAGTGGCTGCAGGAGATCGTTGCCAGCGTCAACGAGGATGCACCGAAGTCGGTGCTCGACGACCTGGCCGACGCGCGCGGCAAGTTGTCGCGCGGCGACGGCGGTGCCTTCTATCAACGCCTGGCCGACAAGTGGGGCACCAAGAACATCTCGCCGCAGCGCAAGGCCAGCATGGCCACCGCCAAGCCGCTGAGCACACCGGAACTGGTGCAGGCCTGGGAGCAGCAGGACGCCTGCAAGAGCCGCATGCTGGACTGGATGAAGGGCTACGACGTGTTCCTCTGCCCGGTGGCCAACAAGCCGGCGCAGCCGATCGACCAGCCGCATACCGACGAAGCGCCGGGAGCCGGCGGCGGCTGGCCTTATACCGGCGTGTTCAACTGCACCGGTTGGCCGGTGGTGGTGGTGCGCTGCGGCAGTTCGGCCGACGGCAAGCTGCCGATCGGCGTGCAGGTAGTGGCCGCGCCCTGGCGCGAGGACATCTGCCTGGCCGCGGCCAGCTACCTGGAGAGCAAGGGCGGCGGCTGGAAGCGGCCGCCGATCTGAAGACACCAGGCAGACCATGACCACCAGCGACAGCGGACACTCGGCGTCACGGCGCGACTTCTTGGTCAAGGCCGGCGCCGGCTCGGCGGCGCTGCTCGCCGCCAGCGCGCTGCCGGCGCGGGCGGCGGCGCCATCCCTGGCCGCCGGCGAGGACCCGCTGACGCTGACCGTGACGCGGATCGCACAAGCACTGCAGCAGCGGCAGATCAGTGCCGTGGAACTGGTGCAGCGCTGCTATGCGCGGATCGACTTGGTCAATCCGAAGATCAATGCCGTCGTCGCCACCTGCCGCGAGCGCGCGCTGGTGGAAGCGCAACTGGCCGATGAAGCGCTGGCCGCGGGCAAGCCACTGGGGCCGCTGCACGGCGTGCCTTTCACCATCAAGGATTCCTTCGATACCGAAGGGGTGGTCTCCACCGGCGGCACGCTCGGGCGCAAGGACTACGTGCCCGGCAAAGACGCGACGGTGGTGGCGCGGGTGCGCGCGGCCGGCGGCATCCTGATCGGCAAGACCAATACGCCGGAATTCACCCTGGGCGGCGGAGCGCGGGAAACCTACAACCTGCTGTTCGGCCAGACCTACAACCCCTACAACACCGAATACCTCTGCTCGGGATCTTCCGGCGGCGCCGGGGCCATCGTCGCAGCGTACGGCGCGTTCTTCGACATCGGCTCCGACTACGGCGGCTCGATCCGCGGGCCGGCCTACGCCAACGGCATCGCCGGCCTCAAGCCGACTTACGGCCGCTCGCCGCGCACCGGCCACATCGTCGGCTACGGTGGCCCGTTCGACACGTTCCAGGAAACCGGTCCCCTCGCCCGCAGCGTCGCCGACCTGTACCTGCTGCTGTCGATCATCGGCGGCCCGGACAACTCCGATGCGGCGATGGCACCGGTGCCGTTGGGCGATCCGGCCAAGGTGGACCTCAAGAAGCTGCGCGTGGCCTGGTATACCGACAACGGCACGGTGCAGTCCTCGCCGGAGGTGCAGGCGCTGGTCAAGCGTTGCGTCGGCTACTTCGCCGATCTCGGCTGCAAAATCAGCGCCGACCGGCCGCCCAAGTTCAAGGAGCTGGTCGATGTGCGCACCCGCTTCGGCAATGCCGATGGCGGCGACCACATGCGGCGCATGCTCAAGCTGCACGGCACCAGCCAGGCTTCTCCCGGCCTCAATCTCGGAGACGGCGTCGGCTTGCCGAGCGCGGAGTTCACGCGCCTGTGCGAGGAAATGGACGCCATCAAGAGCGAGCAGCTCGGCTGGCTGGAGCAGTACGACCTGATCCTGTGCCCGGTGACGGTACGCGCGCCGCAGAAGGTGCCGGTGGAATTCCTGCTGCCCGCCAGCACCGGCGCCGGCTACGGCGGCATGACCAGCGAATACAACACCACCGGCTGGCCGGCCGGCGTGGTGCGCGCCGGCACTTCCATCGACGAACCGGGCCTGCCGCTGGGCATTCACATCGTCGGCCAGCCCTGGCGCGACGACGTGGTGCTGGCCGCCATGGCCTATGTCGAAGGCAAGACCGGCGGCTGGCAGAAACCCCCGATTTGAAACCGCCGGCGTGCCGGCGATACCAAGCTCAATCCCAAACCTCCATCCCATGAAACTCACCCGACGCCAGTTCACTACCATGGCCGCCACCGCGGCCGCCGCACAAGCCGTCTCCAGCCTCGGCTTCGCCGGGCGCGCCAACGCCGCGGATACCGAAGAGTTGAGCGGGCTGAGCCTCACCGAGGCGGCGGCCAAGGTGCGCTCCGGCAGCGTGACCTCGGTACAGCTGACCCAGGCCAGCCTGGAGCGGATCGGCGTGCTCGGCCCCAAGCTCGACGCCTTCATCACCGTGGCGGCCCAGCAGGCGCTGGCCCAGGCGCAACAGCTCGACGCCGAGCAGAAGGCCGGCAAGCTGCGTGGACCGCTGCACGGCGTGCCCATCGCCATCAAGGACAACATCGATACCGCCGGCATCCGCACCACCGGCGCCAGCGCGGTGTTCGAGGATCGCGTGCCGAAGGAAGACGCACCGGTGGTGGCACGTCTCAAGGCCGCCGGCGCGGTGATCGTGGGCAAGACCAATCTGCAGGAATTCGCCATGGGCGGCGGCGAGACCTCGTTCTTCGGCCCGGCGCGCAATCCCTGGGCGCTGGACCACAACACTGGCGGCTCCTCCTCCGGCTCCGGCGCCGCGATCTCGGCACGCCTGGCTTACGGTGCCCTAGGTACCGACACCGCCGGCTCGGTGCGCATGCCGGCCTCGTACTGCGGCGTGGTCGGCCTCAAGCCGACCTACGGCCTGGTGCCGATCCGCGGCGTCATCCCGCTGATCCTGTCGCTCGACCATTGCGGGCCGCTGACGCGTACGGTGGAAGACACCGCGCTGATGCTCAACACCATGGCCGGCTACGACAAGCTGGACATCACCAGCGTCGAGCATGCCCGCGAGGATTATGTCGCCGCGCTGAAGCAGCCGCTGTCCGGCCTGCGCCTGGGCCTGCCGGCCGGCTACTTCGACCATGTCGATCCCGAAGTGACCAAGGCGACCGCCGCCGCCGTCGCCGTGCTGGCGCGGCTCACCGCCAGCGTGAAGGACGTGAGCCTGCCCGGCATCACCGACATGGGCAATCTCGGCGCGCTGGGCGAGGTCTACGCCTACCACGAGGAATACTTCCAGAACGCCGCCGCCAAGTACATGCTGCCGGAGCGCATGCGCCTGCAGACCCTGTTCTCCGGCAACGCCAAGGCCACCGACTACATCCGCGCGCGCTGGAAGCTGGAGTTGCTGCGCCGGACCATCGACGACGCCTTCACCGATTTCGACCTGGTGGTGATGCCGACGCAGCGCATCCTGCCGCCGCTGCTCGACGACCTGATCAAGCGCGCCCACGACCCCAAGCCGATCGATCCCTCGGTCACCTCCAACTGCGCGCCGTTCGACGTCTATGGGTTGCCGGCCGTGTCTATCCCCTGCGGCTTCAGCAAGAGCGGCCTGCCGATCGGTCTGATGATCGCCGGCCCGCGCTTCTCCGAGGGCAAGGTGCTGGCCCTGGCCCACGCCTACGAGCAGGCTACTGACTGGCACAAGCGCGTCCCGCCCGTGAACGCCTCGACGCCGGTGCCGCCGGTTGTCAGCAGCTGAGTCCGCTTCCCGATCACACCCTCCTGCAACGCCCTCCCATAAAGACTGCACA
This sequence comes from Nevskia sp., assembly GCA_028291705.1. Classification (GTDB taxonomy): domain Bacteria; phylum Pseudomonadota; class Gammaproteobacteria; order Nevskiales; family Nevskiaceae; genus Nevskia. The sequence continues at coordinate 1,865 of JAQGNS010000042.1, read as the reverse complement.
TCCATGACCTCACGCGGAATACGCGGCTTCCTCGCCGTCTTCACCTGCTCGGCGCTGCTGGCCGGAATATCCCTCAGCGCCGCGGCCAAGGCGCCGGCGCCGAAGCACGGCGACTTCCACCTGGAGGAAGCCACCATCGCCGAGGTGCAGCGCGAGATCACGGCCGGGCATCTCACCACCACCCAGATCGTCAAGATGTACCTGGCCCGCATCAAGGCTTACAACGGCCAGTGCACGCGTCAGCCGCAGGGCATCCTCGGCCCGGCTGAAACCATTCCCCATGCCGGGCAGCTCAACGCCCTGACCACGCTCAACCTGCGCCCGGCCGCGCGCCAGGCGCTGGGTTTCGATCCGCGCAAGGCGCGCAGCATGACGGATGCCGCCGACAGCGACACCGGCATTCCGGACGCGCTGGAAGCCGCCGCCGCGCAGGACCGTGAGTTCGCACGCACCCATCACCTCGCGGGCGCGCTGCACGGCGTGGTGTTCTCGATCAAGGACCAGTACGACACCTACGACATGCGCTCCACTTCGGGAGCGGATGCGCCTTACGCCAACGACCGACCGCCGCAGGACTCGACCTTCGTCAAACGCCTGCGCGCGGCGGGCGCCATCATCCTGGCCAAGGCCAATATGGGCGAGTACGCCAGCGGCGACCGTAGCTCCTTCGGCGGCCCGCTGTGCAATCCCTACGACACCGAGCGCAGCCCGGGCCGCTCCAGCGGCGGCTCCGGCTCCTCCGTGGCGGCGAACCTGGTGATGTGCTCCGTCGGCGAGGAATCGGGCCCGTCGGTGCGCAACCCGGCGAAGAACAACAATGTGGTGGGCCTGGCGCCGACGCAGGAACTGGTCAGCCGCGCCGGCATCATCCCCGCCTCGTTCATGAACGACCGCGTCGGGCCGCTGTGCCGCAACGTCGAGGACGTGGCGAAGGTGCTCGACGTCATCGCCGGCTATGACCCGGCCGACGAGCTTACCGCCTTCGGCGTCGGCCGCAGGCCGGCCGGCCCCTATGCCGGCTATGCCGAGGACAACAAGCGGCTCGACGGCCTGCGCATCGGCGTGGTGCGCGAGTTCATGAACAAGGAGCTGTTCACCCAGGCCGACGCCGAGAGCATCGACATCGTCGAGCGCGGCATCGAGGACCTGCGCAAGCTCGGCGCCACCATCGTCGACCCGGGCCCCGGCGGCGCGCTGTTCCAGGACTGCGTACGCAAGTACCTGCCTTCCGCCGACAGCGACCAGCTGGTCAAGCAGTATCCCAAGCTGTTCCCGGCCGGCGCCGACCAGGTGCCGCTGCTGGTGGCGATGTCCGCCAACCCCGCGCAGTTCCCCGACGGGCCCAGCATCCGCGACATCGGCGCGGACGGCAGCGTCGGCGAAGGCCGCTTTACCCTGGATCTGTACCTCAAGCGCCGCGGCGACGCCAACATCAAGTCCTCCGACGACCTGATCGCCAAGTCCAGTTTCTACAGCGACATCCACGAGGACTCCGGCTTCAGCGACAAGAAGAAGTCGCTGCAGAAGAAGGCCGATGACAAGACCCTGGCCCTGGCCAGCCGCCTGCAGACGCGCTTCGCCCTGCAGCAGATCGGGCTGCAGTGCATGGCCATGCTGAACCTCGACGCCGTCACCTATCCCACCGGCAACGTCCCCACGCCGAAGCTGGGCGCGCCGACCGAGCCGGCAGTGAACGGCCGCTCGCCGCTGGCCTGGACCCTGCTCGGTGCCAACGGCTTCCCCGCCATCTCGGTGCCGGCCGGCTTCACCACGCAGGTGTATGACCGCGTACGCGATCCCAAGGGCGCCGACGGCAAGAGTGCCAGCCACATGGTCGGGCCGATCGCGGCAAAGCTGCCGGTGAA
>JAQGNS010000010.1 GCA_028291705.1 Nevskia sp. | reverse complement strand
CCCACCTTGGCCGAGAAGCGCAGGGGACCCATCAATCACCGCAGGTGATTGATGGGCGCAGACATCGGGTCGCATTTCTTTTGGTTACTTTTCTTTGGGCGAAACCCAAAGAAAAGTAACCCGCCTTCAAGGCGGAACCAGGGTTTCAGGCAGCGCGGTCAATGACCCGCGTGCAAGCGCGTACAGCAAGGTTTCAGGGCTGCGAGGCCAGATCCTTCGCTGCGCTCAGGATGACAGCAAAGCGAAAAGCAAAACTGGATTCGCTGAATTCACAAACGAAATGCAACACCCTATGTTGGAGGTGTTGCGATGGGACGGCAAAATCAAACCGTAGCGCGTCCCCGCAACCGCCCAAGAAACCCCATGACGCGCGTCGCCACCGACAACTCCTCCGGTTGCCTGATCTTCTCCACCACGTGCCGCTCCCGCAGCTTGGGCGAAGCCTTGAGCATGCGGTGGTGACGCAGGGCGGAGGCGATGTTCATGCCCAGGGGGCCGGGGCGCAAGGGCTTGGGCAGGAGGCGGTAGATCTGGCCCTGGTTGATCAGGTTGATCAGCACGCCGGTGTCCTGGAATGGGGTCATAACGATGGTCACCACTTCCGGGTACTGCGCCTTGAGTAGCTTCAGCGCGGCGGTCAGGCTTTCGCGCTGCACCACCAGCTCGGACACGATCACGCCCACCGGGTGATGTTCGAGATGATCGAAGGCCTGCTCCATGCTCCTGGCCCAGTACACCGGCTGGCTGGCGCCGACGAGGTTCTGCACGGCGCGGAATACTTCGGCGTCGTCCTCGATCACCAGGATGCCTTCGGCGGAGGCGGGCGATACCGGCACCATTTCCGCGGCGGTGACGGCACGCGCGGCGGTAACAGGCGCGGTCTCGGCGGCGGGAGCGGTGAACAGGGCGGCGGCGATCTGCGCGGCCTGGTCGACGGTGGTGCGCAGTTCGGCGGCGTCCCAGGGCTTGTTGACGTAACGGAAGATCTCGCCCTCGTTGACCGAGGCGACGATGGCGTCCAGCTCGGAGTAGCCGGTGAGCAGGATGCGCATGGTGTTGGGGCTGCGCTCCTTCACCTCGCGCAGCAGGTCGGCGCCGCGCATGATCGGCATCTTCTGGTCGCTGACGATGACGTGGATCTGCGTGCGCTCGACGATGGCCAGCGCTTCGCGCGCGTCGGTGGTGGTGTGCAACTGGTACTGACCGCGGAACAGCATCGCCAGCGAGCGCAGGATGCGCTCCTCGTCGTCGACCAGCAGCAGGGCGGGCTTGTTCGGCGGGATCATGGGAGCCTCGTCACGCGGCGCGGGCCGCGTCTGGTACCGCGACAGCGGGTTGAACGGCGGGCGCAAGCGGCAGGCTGATGACGAAGCGCGTGCCCTTGCCGACCACGGAGGCGACCTGGATGGTGCCGCCGTGCGCCTGCACGATCTGGTAGCTGATCGACAGACCCAGGCCGGTGCCCTGGCCGACCGGCTTGGTGGTGAAGAAGGGGTCGAACACCTTGCGCAAGTGCTCCTGCGCGATGCCCTTGCCGTTGTCCTGGATGCTGACGCGCACCCACTCGGCGTCGGCCTCGGTCTTCAGCAGCAGCTTGCCCTGGTCGTGCTCGATCGCCTGGGCGGCGTTGCTCATGATGTTGAGCAGCACCTGGTTGATCTGCGAGGGCGAGCAGGCGACGTTGGGGATCTCGCCGTAGCGCTTGATCACCTCGACTTTGTTCTTCAGCACGTTGTTGGCGATGACCAGGGTCTGGTCGAGGCAGTCGTTGAGGCTCACCTCCGCCACCTTGGCCGCATCGAGGCGGCTGAAGTTGCGCAGGTTGATCACCAGTTCCTTGATCGTGTCGACGCCGAAGAGGGTGTCGACGAACAGCGCCTCGGTGTCCTCGAGCAGCTTGCTCTCCTGCAGGTCGTGGGCGTCGGCATTGAGCTTGAACAGCAGGCGGCTCAGCTCCTGCTCGTCGGTGCCTTCGTCGGTGAGCATGCGCGTCAACTGTTCGTGCTCGCCCTGCATGGCGCGCAGCTGCGCGAATACGCCCTGCACCATCTCGACGTTGTTGCGCACATAGCCCAGCGGCGTGTTGATCTCGTGCGCCACGCCGGCCACCATCTGGCCCAGCGAGGCCATCTTCTCCGATTGCACCAGGGCGGTCTGCGAGGACTTGAGCTGGCGATAGGCCTCGGACAGCTGCTGCGCGTTCTGCGCCACCCGCGCCTGGATCGCGCCGAGCAGATCGATGACCACGCCGACGCCGCTGTAGCGGCCGTCGCGGGTGACGATGAAATCCTCGCTGATCGGGCTGCCGATATTGGCGGCGATGTATTCCGCCGCGGCTTCCAGCGGGAGGTTATCGGCCACCAGCAGCGGGGCGCGGTTCATCACCTCGGTCACCGGGCGGTTGCCGTACAACTCGCGGCCGAAGCGCATCATGAAGACGTCGGTCAGCTGGTTGCGGCTGACCGTGCCCAGCGGCACGCCCCGGTCCACCACCGGCAGGCACAGCAGGCCGGCGTATTCCGGCCGCTTGATGATGTCCGCCACTTCCACCACCGTGGTCGCGGGCGCGATCGGCTGCACCGCGCGGCGCAGGGCGGCGAGGTCGGTGGCAGCCGGGGGCGCCGCAGGCGACACGGCTTGGGAGGCTTCGGGGCTCATCACCGATCAAAGTTACGCGAGGGCCGTGAATCCTTTATTGCAGGCCGGTGACGAGCCGCCCCGGAAGCGCGTCCGGCGCGGGCCGGCGCCGCCCCACGGCGACTCGACGGCGTGGCATTTTCGTTGCAGAGTACAAGGCAGTATCCCCTTCCCGGAGTCACCAATGATGCTGCGCTCTATGCTGCCGGCCGCTTTCGCGGCGGCGCTCCTGACGGCTGTGCCCTGTTCCATTCTGCCCTTCGCCGCCGCTGCCGCCGAGCCTGACAAGGCCGAGGCCAAGGCCGCCGAAGGGGATAAAAGCCCCGCCGACAAGAAGGATGCGGGCAAAGCTGAAGAACCCATTCCGAAAGAAGCCGCGGTGCTGAGCCATGGCGAAGTGCAGGTCGGCGGCAAGTCCATCGCCTATACCGCCACCGCCGGCACCCTGCTGATCCGTGACGCCGAGGGCAAGCCGCAGGCCAGCGTGTTTTATGTCGCATACACCGCCGATGGCGGCAAGAATTCTTCCTCCGCGCGTCCTGTTACCTTTCTTTACAACGGCGGTCCCGGCTCGGCTTCGCTGTGGCTGCACATGGGCTCGTTCGGCCCGGTGCGGCTGACCACCGTCAGCCCGGATCCGACCGGCCCGGCGCCGTACAAGCTGGTCAACAACGACGACAGCCTGCTCGATCGCACCGACCTGGTCTTCATCGATGCCATCGGCACCGGCTTCTCCAAGCCGGTCGGCAAGGGCACCGGCAAGGACTTCTGGGGCGTGGACCAGGACGCCACTTCCTTCGCCAAGTTCATCGAGCGCTACATCACCGTCAACCAGCGCTGGAACTCGCCCAAGTTCCTGATCGGCGAATCCTACGGCACGCCGCGTTCGGCGGTGCTGTCCAACGTGCTGCAGAACGACGGCGTCTCGCTCAATGGCGTGGTGCTGGTGTCCTCCATCCTCAACTACGGCGCGCGCATTCCCGGCCTGGACGAGGAGTTCATCGACTACCTGCCGAGCTACGCCGCCATCGCCTGGTACCACGACAAGCTCAGCCCCAAGCCGGCGGACCTTGTCGCCTACGAGCAGGAAGTGCGTGCCTTCGCCCGCGGCGAATACGCCGCCGCCCTAGCCCAGGGCCACAACCTGCCCAAGGCGCAGCTCGATGCGGTGGCCGCGAAGATGTCGCACTACACCGGCCTGAGCGTGGCCTACATCGAGGATGCCAATCTGCGCGTCAACGCTTCGCGCTTCCGCGCCGAGCTGCTGCGCGGCGAACGCCGCACCATGGGCCGTTACGACGCGCGCTTCGAGGGCATCGACCCCGATGCCGGCGGCGAGACTCCCTCCACCGACGCTTCCGACACCGGCATCATCGGCGCCTTCACCGCCGCCTTCAACGACTACCTGGAACGTACCCTGAAGTATTCCAGCGAGGTGCCCTACGCCCTGTCCGGCCACGACATCAACAAGGACTGGGACTGGAAGCACAAGGTGCCGGGCCGCGAGCGCCCGATCCAGTTGCCCAGCACCGCCGGCGACCTCGCCGCGGCGATGCGGGTGAACCCGAAGCTGAAGGTGTTTTCCGCCAACGGCTGGTTCGACCTGGCCACGCCGTTTTTCGCCACCGAGTTCGACCTGAGCCACATGGATCTGGACCCCTCGCTGGTGCCGAACGTGCAGTTCGGCTACTACCCG
>JAQGNS010000576.1 GCA_028291705.1 Nevskia sp. | reverse complement strand
GTTACTTTTCTTTGGGTTTCGCCCAAAGAAAAGTAACCAAAAGAAATGCGACCCGATGTCTGCGCCCATCAATCACCTATCGGTGATTGATGGGTCCCCTGCGCTTCTCGGCCAAGGTGGGCGTTTTAGACAGGCCATCCGTGGCCTGTCTAAAACGGCTTCGGCATCCATGCCTCGCCCGCGTCTACGCGCGGCTGTTCCACCTTGGCCTCCGATGCTCGGCGCAGCCAGACGGGGAGGGAACATCAAAAGCCAAATCAAAAGCGCAAAGCAACGTCAAAAGCACGCGCGCTCCTCGTACCTTTAGTCCCCTCTCCCCACGAACGTGGGGAGAGGGTTAGGGTGAGGGGCGAAGTTACGGAGCGCGCGGCCCGAGCCTTCATCCCGCCCGCGCGGAAACGACGACGACAGAATCTGCACCCACGCCGTCACCCCAACATCAACTCCCCGACCGCCCCACCCGCCACTTCAACTGATGCGGTTGCTCCAGATCCGTCGAGCCGATCGAAGGCCACAACATACTGTGCGCCACATCCCCCACGCTGGGCTTAGTCCAGTCACACACCCCACGCGGAAACACCTGCTGCACCTGCTGCAACTGCGCCGCCGTCAAAGCCGGCGAATAGTCCGCCGCATCCACCGCCTTGAGCTGGCACTTGGCGATGTCGTTGGACAGCGCCTCGCCCGCGATAAGCCGCGGCGTCTGGAACACCGGCAGGATGGTCTGGCACGGTCCCGTCGGGCTGGTCGGCGTATCGAACTGCTCCGGGATGTCGATTTGCAGCGGGATGTTCACGTCGCCCACCGGCAGGTCCGGCAGTAGCGGCAACTCGATGCCGAGCGGCCCGACCAGCGCCGAGGGCAGTTCCAGCCGGCTGCCCAGCACGGCGATGACGCAGCGGTCGCTGGCGTCGGACGGCTTGGCCGCCGTCACGGCCTGCACCCGATCGGCTTCAGTCGTGTTCTGCAACGCGGTGACCCACTTGTCCATCGTCGGGTAGGCGTCGCCCTGCACCAGGATGCCGCGCCACAGCGCCTGCGTCGCCACCTGTCCGGTCTGCTGGCGCAGGCGCTCACGGATGGTGAAGGGATACACGGCCTGGTGGATGTTCAGTTCCGGGATCAGGTCCAGGTACACGCCCAGGTCGATGATCGGCGTTTCCGCCAGCGCGCCGCGGCCGATGATCTCGCCGATCTGGTAGGCGCGCTGCGCCAGGTCGTCGGCCATCTCGTTGCGTGCCGCCTGCGGCTTGCCGTCATGGTCATAGCCGCCGAGCTTGCTGTTCAGGTCGACGAACTGGTCGAAGCTGATCTTGCCGGCGTTGAGCGCGCCGAGCCCGTACTGCACCCCCACGTTGTCGTAGGGCAGGCGCGCATAGCCGGTCTGCGGATCGCGTCCGACGATGTTCACGTCGGCGTCTTCCAGCGTGCAGCGGATGCCGTTCGGGTTGGTAGTGGGGTCGTAGCGCTGGTCCATCGGCACCACCGGATCGCAGCCATTGGTGGGATCGAGGTCGGGCAGGAACAGGCTGTTCCAGCTCGAGCACACCGTGGTGTTGATGGCCCCTTCCACCGCATTCTGCTGCCCCGAGGACCATTTCGGCGAGACATTGCCGAAGTAGTTGGTGAGCAGCCCGCAGTCCACCACTTGCTTCGCCGTGGTGAAGACGTCGGCGAAGCTGGCGTCGGGCAGGGCGCCGCTGAGCAGGCCCGGGTTGTTGTTGATCGCGTTGTACTGCTGCAGCGCCGCGCCGGAGCCGTTGGTGCCGATCACCGTCTGCACCAAGCCGTACTGTTCGCTGATGTGCTCCTTCACCATGCTCAGCGTCTCGGCGCTGACCAGGGGATTGCAGTAATTGCCGAACGCGCTCTGCGTGTTGTGCACCACGATGTCGCCCTGGCCCAGGCGGTCGGAGGCGCCAACCAGGGTAATCAGGATGGAGGAAGACGAGATCGAGTTCGGAATGCCGCCGAGCACGAAGTTCGGCGTATTGGTGCCCTGGTGGTAGCCGACGCCGCAGGCCTCGCCGAAGGCGTAGTAAACCCGCTGGTCCCATTCGGCCGCGTCGAACGGCGCGTCCTTGCCGCGCGCATGCGGATCGTCGAGCACCGCGATGCGCGTGATGCCGCGATTGATGGTGCTCGACTCCACCCGCGCCACGAAGGGCGCCGTCTTGCCGGCGGCGGTGCGCACCTGCATGGTGTCCAGCGGGTAGGCCGCGTACGGATCCTTCAGCGCCTGGAAAGACTGATCGACTGCGGAACGGTAAAACCACTGGTACACGGTCTTGATCGAGCAATCCGCGTCCAGCGCCGGCCCCAGGCCGGCCGTCTCCGTTTCACAGATGAAAGGCTGCTGGTGCGGGCCGGAAAACACCGGGCCGGCGACCGGGTGATTGATCACGTCGAGGCCGGCGCTGCGCTTGCCGGCCGGACCGTTGAGCGTGGCGCCGAGATTGTTGCTGCCAGGATTGAGGCCGCTGACCAGGCCGCGCCATTCGCCGTTGCCGACGCTCTTGAAGGCGGATGTCACTTCCTCGCCGTTGCGGAACACCTGCACCGTATCGCCGGCCGCAACGCCGCGAATGCCCACCAGCACGTCGTTGTCGCTCACCGCGTCCGGCAGCGCCGACAAGGTGATGATCTCGAACTGGCCGCTGGCCAGCGGCGGCGTCTTGCCGGTGAAGTAATCCGCCTCCACCTCGCTGCCGCCGGCAGCGCCGTTCACTGGCGAACTGCTGCCGCAACCGCTGCTGCCGACCAGCGCCAGCAGCAGGAGTCCGCCCAACAACGCCCGCCCGACCACGCCTGCCTGTTGCATGTCTTCCCCTCGCATAACTGCTTATTTTTTGGGCTTATGTTTTATCGACGAGCCGGCCATCGTTGGGCCGGTCGTGTTCACTTTGATCCCGCCGGATGCCCCGCCGCAATAGCAAAAGCGGCTCAGGCCCCGGCCTTCCTTATCGGCACCCGGTGCCGCGCAGCGAGCCCAGGTCCACCGCAGCCGCCAGCGCCTGGTAGCCGGCGTCGTTGAAATGCAAGTGATCGCCGCCGTCGTACTGCGCCGCGATCCGCGTCGGATCGGCCGGATCGCGCACCGCCGCGTCGAAGTCGGCGACGGCATCGAAGGCGCCGCTGCCGCGGATCCAGTCGTTGACGGTCTGGCGCAGCGCTTGCGGTTCGCCGGCCTTGCCTGCCGCGCTGTCCTTGGCGCCTCCGGCCGGCGTGAGCGTGGCGCCGATCACGTTCAGGCCCTGCGCATGCGCCTGCGCGATCAGCGCCTTGTCGGCGGCGATGATCTGGTCCGCCGTCGCCGCGGCATTGGGCGCGCCGCCGATGTCATTGATGCCCTCGTAGACGATCACATCGGTCACCCCCGGCTGGGCCAGCGCATCGGCAGCAAAGCGCGAGGTGCCGGCGGGCCCGAAGATATAACTGTCCGAGGCCACGAAGTTGCCGGAGATACCGGCATCGAGCACCGACAGCGGCGGTAGAGATGTATCCGCCAGCAGGCGCCGCGCCAGGAAATCCGGATAGCGGCTGTTGCTGTTGTAGCTGGACAGGTAGCCGTCGGTGAGTGAATCGCCGAAGCTCACCACCGCGCCGCTCGCGGCGGGCGCCAGCACGTCGATGCCGTTCAGCACATACCAGGACGAAACCGTGGTGCCGAAGGCGGCGCCGTTTTCCTGGTCGCCGTAGGAGCCAGGCAGCGGGCTCAGATAGGACACCTGCTGCGCCGTGAGGTGATAGTCCACCGCCACCAGCAGTCCCTTGATGTGGAAGCTGATCGCCAGGTTCTGGAACGGCTGCATCGGCAGCGCCACCGCATCGCTGCTGACCTCCGCGCCGGGCGCGATACTGACTTCACCGCTCCCACCGAAACTCACGGCCTGATTGCTGCCGGGCACCAGGCTGGCGCCGGACTGGCTCAGCCCGACGTAAACGTGATCCAGCGTCACCGCCGACTTCTGGAAGCGGTTGCTCAGCCGCAGGCGCATTGACGTGCCCGCCGCATGCGGCGCCACGATCAGGCGCAGGCTCTGATCGTTGAAGACCTGCGCCAGCGCCAGGTTGGGGAAGATGTCCTGGTGCGCCAGCAGATCGGCTTCGAACTCCTGCACCGCCAGTCCGGAGCCGCTGAGCAGGGTGCTGGCCTGCGGGCTGGCGCTCCATGCTGCTAGCCAGTGCTGGCCTTCGCACTTCGCGCTGGCGGTCGCGTCGGAAGGTGCGGTACTGCCGCTGCAAGCTGCCAGCAGTGCCGCGCACAACGCGCCCTGCAAGAGTGCCGCGCAACGGCGCAGCCTATTGTCCGGCGAGCAAGCAGCGTCAAGCGTATGCAAGGTAGGGCCCCAAACCGGTTCTGGTTTACGGCCATACCCTAAGCCTTGCAGTTACGGAAGCGATTGACACTTGGCGCCAGCGCCCGCCGCGCCTCAGGCCCGTCGACGTGGGCTTACGTCCTATCTGGGAACGAACTTCAGATTGTGAATGGCGGGAATGGCGACCGGGGCCGTCGTCACCTCGGTCACCATGGTGGTCGTGAGGATGCTGTCGCCGATCTTGGTCCGTACGTAGACCTCCTGCCCGGCGGCGAGCGTGAAGGTGGCGACGTTGTACTCGCCCTTGCCGCAGAACACCGTGTAGTCGCCCGGCTCGCGGTCGACGTAGAAGAAGGCGCCCGGGTTCGAGGTGCCGACCGGCTTGTTGTTGAGCACCACGTCCGGTGTGATCAGATTGCCGAGATAGGCAACCTCGCGATAGAAGTAGATGCGTCCCTTGTCAGCTGGCTGCGCCGGCAGCAGGGCCTGCATCTCGGTATAGCTGAGGTCCCTGGTGCAGGCACCGAGGAGCAGTACGGCGAAGACGACGGAAACGTTTCTGAACGTGCGCAGCATGGTTGTCCCTGGCCTGTTATTGAAATATGCGCTCAATAACCAGCATGTCCCGTGCCACTTTAAATCCCGGCAGGGTCTCCGGGGGCGCTTCAGGGCCGTTTGCAGCCCGCTCGGGGTGTGGCTGCGGCGGCCCGGTCTTCACCCCGTAACATGATCGGGGGATGGTAAGGCCATGGACCCTCAGGCGATGAATTGCCCGGTTTCAGGAATTGCGGCTCGCAGAGCCCACTGCTCCAAGGGCTCCGGGTCACGGCCCGGTATTCCGCCAAAAGGCGGGCCCAGGGCCGGAATCGCCTCAGAAAACCGCGCGCAGCGCCTGTCCCAGCGGTGCGTGGAACCAGGCCACCATCCCCGCCATGGCCAGGCAGATCATGCCTTGCAGCAGCAGGGTATCGATGCGCTCGCCGCTCAGGCCATCCGCTTCGGTCTTGACGGCGCGGCGGCGCATCGGCGCGCTGCGCGGGGCCGCGGCCACCGGCGAAGCGTTGCGGCGGCCCGGCTGCCTGCGAGGCGCGGCCGGACGTGGCAGGATGAGATGTGCGGCGGAATTGAGGGTGGCCATGTCGCTGTCCTTTCGTTCTGTACTGTTCTTTGGTACAGTACACCCGCACTTGACCGAACACAAGAGGCCTTGATGTCCGATCTCACCCAGCGGCAGACAGAGATTCTCGATTTCATCCGCAGCCAGTTGCGCGAGACCGGCTTCCCGCCGACGCGCGAGGACATCGCGCGCCAGTTCGGTTTCAGTTCCAAGACCGGCGCGCAGGACCACCTCATGGCGATCGCCCGCAAGGGCTTCATCGAACTGGTCCCCGGCAATGCCCGCGGCATCCGCCTGCTCAAGGAAGAAGAGGCGCTGCTGTCGCACCAGTTCGAGCTGCCGCTGATCGGCAGCATCGCCGCCGGCACGCCGATCACCGCCGAAACCAACGTCGATACCTGGCTGCGCATCGATCCGGAGCTGTTCCACCCGCGTGCCGATTTCCTGCACCGCGTGGCTGGCCACTCGATGAAGGAAGCCAACATCCTCGACGGGGATATCGTCGGCATCCACGCCCAGGACGATGCGGACAACGGCCAGATCGTCGCGGCGGTGATGCCGCACCCGAAGACCGGCGAGGACGAGATCACGCTGAAGCGCTACTTCCGGCGCGGCAAGAAGATCACCCTCAAGCCGGAGAACAGCGCCCCGACGTACAAGCCGCTGGAGATCGACCTGGCGCCGCTGGACGGCGACAGCCAGGAGCAGACGCCGTTCCGCATCGCCGGCGTTTACGCCGGCCTGATCCGGGTCAGGGGCTGAGTTTCAAATAAAACGCGCGATCACGCCCATCGTGAATCGCGTGGATGCAGCAGGGTTTCCGGCAGCACCGCATGGGAACACTCGGGCGGATCGCTATCTCTGGGATGGCGATCCGCTTTTTTTATGCCCGGAATGACCTGCCGATTGGCCGCATGGCAAGGGGCTTGCGGCTCCGCTGCGATGGGAAAACGGCTGCAGTCCCCTATAATTCGCGGCGCTGGATTTGCTGGTGCAGGTCTGCGTCGCATCAAAAAAACATTCCGGACCTGGGCCACAGTGCGCTAAGCCGCCGCTGTTCGGGTCCCCCATCGTTCAACCGGGTCGATCATGTCGGGCGTAACTTTCCGTGGTACGGCAGCCTTGCTGCTGCTCGTTTCTGTACTGTCCCTCGCGGCTTGCGGCGGCGGCTCTTCCGGCGACGATGCATCGTCCGGCGCCTCCAGTTCCTCGGGCAGCTCGTCCGGTGGTTCTTCCAGCGGCGCCTCCAGCAGTTCCTCCGGCAGCAGCTCTTCTGGCGGTTCTTCTTCCAGCAGCGGTGCCGTCAGCGGCCTGACGCCGACGCCGGGCACCGTCGCCTTCACCAAGAGCATCAGCTTCGGCGGCCAGAATCGCCAGGTGCTCTACATCACCCCGGCTACCGCGACCTCGGCCAATCCGCCGGTGCTGTTGATGCTGACCTACCCGGAAGGCACCCCGGCGTTCATGGCCAACCTGACCCGCGCTGGCCGCATCGCCGCCAACTACGGCGCCTGGGTCATCATTCCGGCCGCCAGCCTCAGCGGCAAGTGGGCCGACAATCCCGCCGACCCGCTGCAGACCACCGACGATGTCGGCTTCCTCGCCACGGTGATCGCCGATGCCGGCTCCAGCTACCACGTCGATACCAGCAAGGTTTACGGCGCCGGCTATTCCAACAGCGCCTTCATGGTGGAGCGGGTCAACTGCGATCGCGCCGACCTCCTCGCCGGCGCCGCGATGATCGCCGCCACCGAGCGCGACGTCGTAGTGCCGCTGTGCAAGCCCTCGCGCGCGGTGCCCGCGGTGTTCTTCAACGGCACCGACGACCTGGTGGTGCCGTACAACGGCCTGCTCACCATCCTGCTCAGCGCGCCGCAGGCCTATGGCAACTGGCAGACCTACAACAGCTGCACCGGCGCCGGCGCGACCAACAGCATTCCGGCCGCCGTCAGCGACGGCACCGCCGTTCAGCTGTTGCAGAACACGGCCTGCGCCAACGGCAGCGCCGTGGCGCTCTACACCATCACCGGCGGCGGCCACACCTGGCCCGGCAACCAGACCGGCATCATCGACCGCGCCTACCTCGGCCCGACCACCCAAAACCTCGACGCCACGCTGGCGCTCTGGCAGTTCGTCACCGCCCGCTAGAAGCACAAGCCAGAAGCAAGAGCCGGCAGTACTGGCTAGAAGCACAAACCGCTTGTTTCAGCAGTCCGGTCATGGATGACCGGTAGCTTGGACAGGATGTCCACTAATATCCGGTGGCTTGGACAGGGATGTCTATTAGTGTCCGGGCACCGGCCCATCGCCGCCCTTGCCCGCCTTCACCAGCAACAGCAGCGGCAGCATCCCCAGGAACAGCAGCCCCAGGATCTTGAAGTCGTCGAGATAGGCCAGCAGCGTCGCCTGCTGCACCGCCCCCTGGTAGATGCTGGCCAGGGTCCCGTTCGTCCCGCCGCCAATCACGCTGCCGACCTGGCTGGCGAAATCGGGATAGGCCGGGTTCATCGACTGCAGG
>JAQGNS010000573.1 GCA_028291705.1 Nevskia sp. | reverse complement strand
CCTGTTCATGGCCGGCCGCAGCATGGACGAGATGCTGGCGGAGGTTTACCAGGGTGTCGATCCACGCCTGCTGCCGCTGGCGCAGATCAACATCGAAAGCCATCTGACCAAGCTGCGTCAGGACGGCCTGATTCCGGCCTAGAACTTCAGGTCGTAGCGGACCTCGCGCGATTCCTTGCGCCAGTCCTGGTTCGGCTTGGTTTCGGTGACTCTGAAACCAAGGCTGGCGTAGACAGTTTGGGCGCGATCCAGGCCTTCCACGGTCCACAGGAACATGCTCTTGAAGCCGGCTTCGCGGCAGTACTGCACCGCCTCCTCCACCAGCCAGCGTCCCAACCCCAGGCCACGCGCCACGGTGTCGACGAACAGCAGGCGCAGCTGCGCCACATCACCCGGCAACTCGCAGATGAAGACCGAGCCATTGATGACACCCGCGATCTTCGTCAGCCAGACGCGGGAGCGGCCGGGATTCTGGTTGAGCATGAAATCGGTGGCGATGCGCGCGCAATAGGCTTCGTGGATTTCGTTGAAGCCGTAGTCGCGCAGGTTCTGGATACCGTGGATGTGAATCAGGTAGCCAAGGTCGCCGGGCTCGAACCGGTGCTGCACCGTGACGCCTGCCGCCTGGAGCTTTTCGCTGAGCACCATCGATCGCCTTCCGCTGCCGCTTGGGGACGCCTACGGTAGCGGATTGCGGTCTTTCGCGAAAATCAGTGCAGGCGTTCGAGCGTGACCGGCAGGCGATCCTTCGGGATCGGCAGGCTGGTGAAATCCTGCCGCATTTCGTAACCCTCCGGCACGCTCCAGCGGTAGCGCAGCAGCAACTGGTGCAGGATCGCCTTCACTTCCATCTCGCCGAAATGCAGGCCGATGCACTTGTGCGCGCCGCCGCCGAAGGGAATCCACAGGAACGGGTGAGCCTTGTCCTCGGCGCGGGCTTCGCTGAAACGCTCCGGGTCGAAGCGCAGCGGATCGGTCCAGTACTCCGGATTGGTATGGGTGAACCAGACGCTGATCTGCACCATGTACCCGGCGGGAATCAGGAAGCCCTTGTATTCGCAATCGCGCACCGCGCGGCGCGGCAAGCCCGGTACCGGCGCGCAGATACGCAGCGCCTCCTTCATCACCCAGCTCATGCCGGTGAGCTTGTGCTGGTCGTCCAGGTCCAGCATCGGCTTGCCCAGGGCGCGGCTTTCCTCGCGCAAGCGTTCCTGCCACTGCGGATTCTTGGCCAGGCGGTAGATCATGTTGGTGAGGGTGATGGTGCTGGTGTCGTGTGCCGCCATCAGCACGAAGATGATGTGGTTGATGATGTCCTCGTCGGAGAAGGACTGGCCGTCTTCGGTGCGCGCTTCGCACAGGCGCGCGAACAGGTCGCTGGCACCGGAAGCGCGCTTGGCCGGCAGTTCGCGGCGGAAGAATTCCTCCAGCACCCGCCGCCCCACCACGCCCTTGCGCCAACGCGTGCCCGGCAGGGGGAAACGGATCAGGTCGGTGGGTGCGCGCACCGTGTCCAGGAAAGCCCGCGTCAGGCGCGCCGCTTCCGGTCCGGGCAGGCGGCCGATGAAGGCCTCGCTGCCGATATCCAGCGTCAACGCCTTGAGGTGATCATAGACGCTGAATTTCGTACCCGGCTGCCAGGCGGCGATGCCGGCTTCGATGCGCGGATTCATCAGTTCCAGGTAGCCGGCCAGGGCCTCGCGCTGGAACGCGCCCTGCATCAGACGGCGGTGCATGCGGTGCTCGTCGAAGTCGAGCAGCATCAGGCCGCGATGGAAGAAATTGGCCAGGAAGTGCTCCCAGGCGCTGCTGGCGAAGACGTCACCACGGTTCTGCAGCACGAACTGATTGGCGTCCGGCCCCAGCAAGGCAATCGCGCGGGTGCCGAAGGCCTGGCCCCAGGACACCTCGCCGAAGCGCTGGTAGCGCTGGTGGATCGCCGTATCCAGACGAAACAGGTAGTCGAGGCTCTGGCCGATCAGGGGCCAGCCGGCCTCTCCCGGTATTTCGCGCAAGCTTGCCGCGCCCGCGGTCGTTGCCGATAGGGTCATGGTGATCTCCTCCTGCATTGCAGCGGCGAATGGTGACACTCGACTCAGGCGCAGCTTATTATGAATACTTGCTCACGTTCTACTCGCGTCTGAATCATGAGAAGGAAACCCAGCCAGGAACGCTCGCGGCAGGTGGTGGAGGCCCTGATCGAGGCCACCGCCCAGACCATTGCCCAGCGTGGGCTGGCGCAGACCACCACCAACCACATCGCGGCGCGGGCCGGGGTCAGCGTGGGCTCGGTCTACCAGTATTTCGGCAACAAGGAGGAACTGGTCGGAGCGCTGCTGGACAAGCTGGTGAACGACCTGGGGCAGGCGGTGGACCGAGGGTTGCCATTGCTGCTGGACGCGGACCTGCGCACCATCGTGCGCGGCCTGCTACAGGCGGGATTCGCTTTCGTCGGCGGCAACGAGAAGCTGTACCTGGAACTGGCCCGCAACTGGGACCAGCTCAGCACGCAGCGCTTCCTGCGCACGCTGGAGCGGCACCTGCAGGAGGTGTTTCGCCTGTACGCGCTGCGCCACTACCGCGAGATGCACATCGAAAACCTGCCGGTGGCGGTGTTCGTGGTCACCAACAGCATGGTCTTCACCATCCTGCAGTACCTGAGCCTGCCGCAGGCGCCGTGCACGCGGGAGACGTTGATGGATGAGTTGACCGAGATGGCGGCGGGATATCTGCAACGCAGGGCCGCCCCCTAGCTACTTCACCAGCACCATCGACACCATCGGCTTGCCGCCGTTCTTGGTTTCGATCTTCACCGGCATGTAGCCGCGGTCCGGCGCCAGCCAGAAGCGCCCCTGCTTGTCGGGGTTGTCGATGCGTTCCATCAGCAGGGCGTCGAAGCTGCCGGCGGGCGTGTCGACTTTCTGGTGACCGCTGAACTTGAACTGGTAATGGGTCAGGTTCTTGTTGTCGACCATGGTGAATTCCGCGGTGGGCGGCGTGCTGTCGGCGGCATGGGCCTGCACCCACAGGCGCACCGCCTGCTGCAGCGCGAAGCTGTCGACGGCGTCGTCCGGGATGGGCCGCACCTGGCCATTCTCGTCGGTGACGGTGTGCTTGCTCCAGTCGAAGTCCAGCTTGTAGCTCTGCTTGTCGTCACCTTGCAGGATCGACTCGAAGTGTTGCGAGCGGATATGGCCGTCCTTCAGGCAGAACAGGCTGACCTGGTTGGGCGAGCCGTACAGCGCGCGCACCAGGGCGCTGGGGTTGGAGGTGTTGGTGTACTTGTAGCAGCCGGCCGCGCCGTCCGGCCGCAGCGAGACTTCCACCTGGCCGACGCCCATACCGCCCCATGAGGCGCTGTAGCTGTAATCCAGGTTTTGCAGCGGCGCGGCCGTATCGGCCTGCGCGGATGCGGCGATACCGGCGCCGAACAGCAGCGCCAGCGTTGCGTAACGGGTTGCGGCAGCCATCATCGGAAAGCCTCCTCCAGGTCTGCAAGCGTCGCCGGCTGCGCCAGCCGCTTGCCACGCAGCACGGCGGCGCCGTCCTGCAGTTTCAATTCACCGCGCGCCATCCAGGCCACGGCCTGCGGGTAGATCTTCAACTCGATCTGTTCCATCAAGCGCTCCGCCAGGCTCGCAGGGTCATCTTCCGCCTTTACGCTTAATCGGCCCTGAATCACGGACGGGCCGCTGTCCAGGGTGGGCGTAACGAAATGTACGGTGGCGCCATGCTCGGCATCGCCAGCCTCGAGGGCGCGACGATGCGTATCCAGCCCCGCGTACTTGGGCAGCAGCGAAGGGTGAATGTTCAACATGCGGCCTTCGAACTCGCGCACGAAGCCGTCGGTAAGGATGCGCATGAAACCGGCCAGCACCACGATGTCGGCCTGCAAGGCGCGCAAGCGTTCGGCCAGGGCCGCGTCGAAAGCGGCCCGGTCCGCGAACTGCGCATGCGGCAGGACTTCGACGGGGATGCCGGCTTCGCGGGCGTGAATCAGCCCGCTGGCGTCGGCGCGATTGCTGATCACCGCGGCGAACTGCGCAGGAATGCGCCCGGCGCGCTGCGCCTCGATCAAGGCCTGGAGGTTGCGGCCGCGGCCCGAAATAAGGACGACTAAGCGCACTTGCTACAACAGATACTCAACCCTTGGCCCGAGCTGCAATCTGAACAAGCGAGCGTAGGGCGTCGTTGACAGCGTCGGTCGTCGGGAATGCCTTTGCCACATCCGGAGACAGCAGAACCAGGTTTGTTCCGAGCTGATATTGCTTGTGATACTTGCCGCGCACACCGCGACCAAGGTCTTCTCGCCGATATTCCTGGCGCAAGGTATCGATCTCCGTAGCTTTAACCTTCTTCGTAGATTTTGCGCTCATGTCTCGTCGCCTCTCTGGCGCTGATGATGCGAACGCGCCTGGCGCGCTCTGTATGTGAAATGACCAATAGCCGGCCGGCCTGGGATTGGCCGAAACTCAGCCTTCGTTCCTCCCCGGTGGAATGGTCGGGGTCGGAAAACGTGATCGTCAGCGGATCACCGAAGACGGAAGCCGCCTCCTCAAACGAAACGCCATGTTTCCGTTTATTGCGCCGAGCTTTGTCTGTACCCCACTCGAAATCCATGGCTGAAGTATAGCCCGCTACGGGCCTTCAACCGCTGCCAGCCTATCGACCAATGAGACAAAATCCGTGATGTTTCAAGCGTAGTGGACGGCGTCATTCTTGCCCTTCACCACTTCGCCCAGCATCCAGGCGGCGATGCGCTGTTTCTTCAGGGCAGCCAGGGTTTCGTCGGCCTTGAGGCGCGGCACCACCACGACGAAGCCGACGCCGTTGTTGAAGACGCGCCACATCTCGTCCTGCTCCACTGCGCCCTGCTGCTGCAGCCAGTCGAACACCGCAGGGCGCTTCCAGCTGCCGACGTCCACCGCGGCGGCGCAGCCCTTGGGGAAGCAGCGAGTCAAATTACCGGTGATGCCGCCGCCGGTGATATGGGCCATGCCGCGCACCGGCAGGCCCAGGTCCAATAGCTTGAGGATCGGTTTCACATAGATATTGGTCGGCGCCAGCAGGGCGTCGCTCAGGGTGCCCTTGCCGAACGGCGTGTCCAGCGACTGGCCGCTGCGCGCGAGGATCTTGCGCACCAGGGAGTAGCCGTTGGAATGCGGGCCGGAAGACGGCAGAGCGATCATCACGTCGCCGGGCCGGATCTTCGAACCGTCGATGATCTTCTTCTTTTCCACCACCGCGACGCAGAAGCCGGCAAGGTCGAAGTCGCCTTCGCTATACATGCCGGGCATTTCCGCGGTTTCACCGCCGACCAGGGCGCAGCCGGCCAGCTTGCAGCCCTGGGCGATGCCCTTGATGACCTGAGCGGCGACGCGCTGGTCGAGCTTGCCGGTAGCGTAGTAATCGAGGAAGAACAGCGGCTCGGCGCCGGAAACCAGCACGTCGTTGACGCACATGCCGACCAGGTCCTGGCCCAGGCCGACGACGCGGCCGGAGTCGATGCCCAGGCGCAGCTTGGTGCCGACGCCGTCGGTACCGGAGACCAGGATCGGCTGCTTGTACTTCTTCGGCAGGCTGACCAGGGCGCCGAAGCCGCCCACGCCGGCCAGGACCTCGGGGCGGCGGGTGGAGCGGACGATTTTCTTGATGTCGTCGACCAGTGCGTCCCCGACATCGATATCGACGCCGGCATCACGGTAGGTGAGCGGAACGGAAGGCTTGGTTTTGCCGTTGACGGGCATGTTTGTGTGCTGGGCGGACTGAAGAAGTATCATTTTACCTTACCTCCCCCGGCCGCTCTCACGCGAATGTCCGAATCCAACGTTGAACCCGTTGCCGAACCGGTGCTGCCGCCCGGCCCCGAGGGCGAGAACCCGCTGGAAGACGAGGCCGTCAGCGTGCTGCGCCAGAATTGGGGCTGGTTCGCCGCCGCGGCGGCGGGGCTGGTGCTGCTCTATTTCCTGGGGCCGATCCTGGCTCCATTCCTGATCAGCGCTGGCCTGGCCTACCTGGGTGATCCGCTGGTGGACCGGCTCGAACTGCTGGGCCTGTCGCGCACCCTGGGTGTGGGCATCGTCTTCGTGGTGTTTTTCGGCCTGGTGGTCACGGCGCTGATCCTGGTGGTGCCGATGCTGGAAGAACAGATCGTCACTTTTGCCCAGAACATCCCGGATTGGCTGAAATGGGTGCAGGACGTGGGGCTGCCGAAAATCGGCGTGCATCTGCCGGCCGGCATCCGGCTCGACGCGGTGGGTCTGCGCGATGCCGTCGCCCATAACCTGTCGCAAGCGGGGGATATCGCCGGCATCGTGCTGGATCGGGTCAAGCAGTCGACGCCGGTGCTGCTGGAGTTCATCGCCAACGCCCTGCTGATTCCCATCGTCAGCTTTTACCTGCTGCGCGACTGGGATCTGCTGGTCGCGCGCATCGACCAGATGATCCCGCCGCGGCTGCGGCCGCAGGCGGAAGCCCTGGCGCGCGAGACCGACGGGGTGCTCAGCGCCCTGATCCGCGGCCAGCTGCTGGTGATGGCCGCCCTCGCCGCCATCTATAGCATCGGGCTGACCATCGCCGGGCTGAAGGTGGCGCTGCTGATCGGCATCGCCGCGGGCATGGTCAGCTTCATTCCCTACCTGGGCTTCATCGGTGGCCTGCTCACGGCCAGCATCGCCATGCTGGTACAGACCCAGTCGGTGACGCCGCTGCTGTGGGTGGCGATCGTCTTCGGCATCGGGCAGGTGCTGGAGAGCGGCGTGCTGACGCCGATGCTGGTGGGCGACCGCATCGGCCTGCACCCGGTGGCGGTGATCTTCTCGATCCTGGCCGGCGGCCAGCTGTTCGGCTTCGTCGGCGTGCTGGTGGCACTGCCGGTGGCGGCGGTGCTTGCGGTGCTGCTGCGTCATGCGCGCCAGCACTGGCTGCGCAGCCCGCTTTACATCGGCGCCGCCGGCCAGCCGGCGAACTCCGAAACTCCGCCGGCACCGTGATCGGCACGCAGCTGACCCTGTCGGTGCAGCTGGCCGACGCGGCCAGCTTCGACAGTTTCCAACCGGGGCCGAATGCCGCCACGGTGGCGGCGCTGCGCCAGCTGGCCGAGGACGGCGGCGAGGCCTCGATCCTGCTGCATGGCGCCATCGGCAGCGGCAAGACCCATCTGCTGCAGGCGGTGGCACGCGCCACCACGCAGCAGCGACGCCGCGCCGCCTACTTGCCGCTGGCGCAGTTCACCCGCGAGGATGCGGCGGCGCTGCAGGGCTTCGAGATGCTCGACATGCTGTGCCTGGACGACATCGACAGCGCCCTGCTTGATCGCCGCTGGGCCTTGATCCTGTTGCGGCTGATCGATGCAATCCACGCCCACGGTGGCCGCTGCGTGCTCAGCGCCTCGGCGCCGCCGGACAGCCTGCCGCTGGCGCCCCTGCCCGACCTGCGCACCCGGCTTGCCGCCTGCGCGGTGTTCGGCCTGAAGCCGCTGAGCGACGCGGACCTGCGCGCCCTGCTGCGCAGGCGCGCGCATCTGCGCGGACTGGACCTGCCGGAAGAAGTGGCGGAATTCCTGCTGCGGCGCCTGCCGCGTTCGGTGACGGCGCTGCTCGCCGCACTGGACCTGCTGGACCAGGATTCGCTTACGACGCAGCGGCGCCTGACGATCCCGTTTGCGCAGCAAGTGCTTGGCGCTCTCGCGCCGCCAGTCGTACAAAAAGCACCAGGCTGACGAAATCCAGGGCTGCCACGATGCTCAGCGCGGTGCCGATGCCGCGCCGGCCCGGGACGGCAACCCCTTCCGCCAGCAGGCCGCCAACGTAGAACACCACCAGCATGGTGGCCCAGCCGGCGGTATAGGTGCGCTTGCGCAGCAGGCCCGGGATGGGTGCCAGCAGGGGCAGGCTCAACA
>JAQGNS010000545.1 GCA_028291705.1 Nevskia sp. | reverse complement strand
CGGTAGGGCGGCATCCAGGCGATGCCGGTGTCGGTGCTGTTGACGAAGACCCGCGCCAGTTCGTGCACCTCGCCCAGGTCGAGCAGGATGCGCCGGCCGGCCTGGAGCCAGTCGCGGTCCACGTCGATCACCCTGGTGTAGGTGCCGGTGCCGGAGAAGTAACGGACTCCCGGATCGGTCTGCGCGGTCCAGGAGGCCAGGCCATCCAGGTGTATCGACGGCGGCGCGCCGCGCTCCGGGGTGAAGGCGATATCCCAGCCGTCGCCGAGGGTAGCGAGCGGTGTGACGACCGGCGCGGGCACTTCGCGCGCCTGCAAGGCGGAGGGCTTGCGCAATACGATGAATACCGACTGGTATGGTTCAAGCGCCAGCGGGACGACGGTGCGGCCGGATTGCTGCTGGTAGGAAGCTGCTTCGATGCGGCCGTCCTCGGCGTGCCAGAGTTCCGCCTCGCAGCCGGTGGCGCGCAGGTCCGCCGCAATCCGCAGCGGTGTGGCTGACTGGTTGGCCACGAAATAGATTTCGCTATCGTCGAGCCGGCGATGGATGGCGACGACATTGGCGGCGCCCTCGCCGCTCAGGCGGATGTCCGGGGCAAGATTTTCTTTCGCCAGCACTTCCGCCAGCGGCATGCCCCAGTAGACGCGGCCCTTGCCGAACGCGTGGACGGTGCGCAGCTTGCCGTCGAGGTCGCCCCACAGATCGCCGGCGAGCTGCGCGACTTCGGCGTCCGCATCGGCCAGTCCCGGCGATCCGGTCGGACGCGGCCCCACCAGCACGGCACCGGCGGTGACCAGTTCGCGCAGGCGGCGCAGCAGCGGCAGGGTCAGGCGCGTCGTAGCCACGGGCAGCACCAGCAGCTTGTAGGTGATGCCGGAGGGCGCGACGATGCCGCCCTCGCCGGCCTGGAAATCGCCGAGGATCATGTCGCGGGAAACGAAGTCGTAGGCGTAACCCGCCGGGATCTGCGGATCGGTTTTGGCGTTGTCGGGCACCGTGGCGGGCGCGCCCTCGCCGTAGAAGTAGGCGATGTCTTCGGCGGCGTGTCCTTCCTGCAATAACTGGGAGGCGCGGGAGAGATAGCCGGTCCAGGCGCCGGCCTGTTCGGCCCAGGTCTCGTGGCGCGAAAAGTACTGGCCGAAGAAGCTGAGGGTGAAGCCGGGCGCCTGCTCCAGCGGCTGGTGTACCGCGGCGTGGAGGGAGAAGCGGTTCACGCCCTGCGCCAGGAAGCGGTCGGCGATGGGCTTGAGTTGCCGCGGCGTGGTGGCGTAAGGCGCGGGAACGTTCGGCAGAGGAAACGAGGTGAACGATTCGGCGGCGACGATGTTCTGGCCATAGACGTGCGCCGCCGAGACCGCCTCGCGGATGTCGGCGACCTGCTTGGGGTCGCTGGGCTGGGCGGGATCGACCTGCCAGAACTCGCCCATCGGCACGGTGGTGTAGCGCTTGTCCTGGAGCCCGTCGCCCATGGTCGGAAGGCCGATGCCCATCGCCTCGCCCCAGTAGCCCAGGCCGTGTTCCCGGGCGAAGTCGCCAATGGTCTTGTAGTGGCTCTCCGCCAACAGGTCGGCCAGGGTGCGGCGGAAGTCCCACAGGAAGCGGTCGCTGGTCTCGGCGCTGCCGACGACGTAGTCGGCCAGTACCGGAAGGTACGGCGTCGGGTCGTAGCCGCGCCGCGCCTTGAATTCCTCGATCAGGGCCGGGGTCCAGTTCTCCTGGCCGGCTTCCCAGCTGTCGGTCAGGATGTTCTGGAAGCCGTGCGCGCCGCTGAGGCCGTCGAGGGAGGCGATGATGGAGCCGTAGTAGCGCTCGAGATAGTCGCGGACATCGTGGGCCGACAGCTTGTCGACCTCGAAGCCGGTTGCGGCATTGGTCGCCGGGCGGTTGATCTGCCCGGTGAGCGAATAGCCGAAGCGCAGCACCTGCCATTCGCCGGCGGGCGGCGTCCAGTCCAGGCGGCCGTCGGGACGCAAGCGATTGGTGAGGTCGATGACTGCACCGCGGTCGATGGCGGCGGCCGGGTCGACCGTGGCGGTGCGCACGGCTTCATAGTCCGGCAGCAACGCAAAGCCGGCCTTGGCTTCGTAGCGGTCGGGACGGGCGACGGCCGAGAAGTCGAGTTCGGTGAAGCGGAATTCGCTGACCGGCCGCGACAGGCCGGGGAAGCTGAAGCCGGCGTTGGGACGTACTGCAAGGCGGAAGTAGCGCGCCCGGGTTTCCGGCAGGGCCAGGGTGTAGACCGGCAGGTTGGCGGCGGTAGCGGGTGCGGGCAGTTCGACGAGCGGATGGAAGGTGATGCCGTCGTCGCTTGCCAGGATGGTGCCGCGGGGCATGGCCGACGCGGCGGCTTCGGGCCAGGCGATGCCGAGGTGCAGGGAGCGGATGGTCACTACGGCGCCGAAGTCGAACTGAATCCAGCTATCCTGATCCGGGCCGGCCGAGGGCAGGACGAAGGCCTGGTCGAGGCGGCCATCGCGAAGCAGGGCCGCGTCCGGTGCGCCGGCGCTGGCGGTGGCGCGCACCGGCAGCGGCGCGGCAGGCATCGTGGAAGGCAGGCGAAAGGCGACCACGCGTGTATCGGCGTAGTACGTCGCGGTGGGATGCACCGGCCGGCCCAGCGGCTCGCCCTTGTATTCGAAGTCGGGACGGACCGGTACGCTTTGCAAGGGGCCGTTGACCGAGGGCGGCGCTGCGAGCTTGCCCTTGAAGCGCTTGCCGCCATGCAGGCGCGTCTCGCTCCAGACGAGCTTCTTCATCGCCTGTTCCGGCCGCACCCAGGGACCGCCGGTTTCGCTCCAGCCGCCGGCGGAGGCGATGCTCATCTCCAGACCCAGGCGATCCGCCTCGGCGGCGGCGAAGCGCACGTCGGCCTTCCAGGCTTGTGTCATGAAGGTCACCGGCTCGGGGACCAGTGCGGGGTAGCCTCGGCCGGCATCGAACAGTTGGAAGCCGCCGATGCCGATGCGCTTCATCCATTCGAGGTCGCGGGTGATGCCTTCCCGGCTGACGTTGCCGTCGATCCAGTGCCACCAGACGCGTGGCTTGGCGCTCTCGGTGGGTTGTTCGAAGCGCTGTTCCAGCGTCTGCGTAGCGACGGGAGCAGCAACGCTTGCGGCGATGCCCGCGAGTGTTGCCGCGGCGACCAGGCGAACGACGATGGACTTGCGGGCTTTCACTTTTCGCTTCC
>JAQGNS010000505.1 GCA_028291705.1 Nevskia sp. | reverse complement strand
ACGACCTGATCTTCGACATGGAAGACATCAACGGCGAGTTCAAGGAAGCCGATGTCGCCATCGTCATCGGCGCCAACGACACCGTCAACCCGGCGGCGCGCACCAACAAGTCCTCGCCGATCTACGGCATGCCGATCCTCAATGTCGACCAGGCCAAGCAGGTCTACGTGGTCAAGCGCGGCCAGGGCAAGGGCTATTCCGGCGTGGAGAACGAACTGTTCTTCGCCGACAACACCAACCTCGTCTACGGCGATGCGCAGAAGGTCCTGGTCTCCATGATCCAGGCCCTCAAGTCGCTCGAGGGCGGCCACTAAGGCTGAGCGATTGGTTCAAGAAAAGGCCGCTCGATGCGGCCTTTTTCTTTTGTGCTGAGCGACGGGAGAATGGGGCTTGCCGACGACCTGTATTTGTAAAGGGAAGGAGATGTCGTGCATGGTCTCTCAAGGCGGAATACGCTACGCCAATTCCCTTGAATGGCCGATCCCGTGAAGACCCTGCGCGCGTCAACCAGGCTTGTTCTGAGCGCCATCCCGCTGACGGGACTGCTTCTCGGCGTCCTGAGTCAATTCATCCGGCCCGGGCAGGTACACGGCTATCTGCTATTTGCGCTGTGTGGATTTATGCAGACGTTCCTGATCTTCCTGTGGTACCGGCTCGATGCGCAAAAGCGGGGGTTTCACCGAAGCCGGCTGATGAATACAGGTATTGCAGGCATAGCAACCCTGGCTCTTCCCTACTATCTCTTTCGCTCGCGCGGCTTCCTGGGAGGCCTTGCAGCCACCGCCCTTGCGGTACTGCTCTTCCTTGTCACCCTGCTCATGATGGTCGTGGGTGCCGCAGGAGGCTATCTGGTACGGCATTCCGCGGTTGAGGCAGCGGCGGTGAATGTGACAACGACGCCAACGAGTCAATCGAAGGCGCTCCCGGGTGAGGTTGAACTCAACCGACAGATCGAGCTGCTGTTGTCGAATAACATTCGCTATCCGCTCGATGCTCAGCACCATGGACGCGAGGGCACCGCGCTCGTCAAAGTGTATGTCTTGCGAAGCGGACAAATTTCCCGGGCTGAGCTCGTTCGGTCCTCGGGAGACGCTGATCTCGATGCCGAAGCCGTGGCGGTGTGGGCGCGACTCAAAGCTGAAGGTAAAAAACTCCAGGTTCCGGACGAATTCAAGCCGGGACGGGGGGAACTCACACTGCAGCTGCCGGTAGCTTTCTCACTCGCCGAATAATCGATTCTCACGGGAAGAGTGCTTTTTTAGATGCGCCAATATGCAAAAGCTTGGTTGCATCTTTGATGCGGCCGGATATAATGCAACCAAATGGTGGCATGTAAGCTGATTCGTAGATCGCAGCAAAGAGGTGGCCTATGAACGCATCAACAGATCGCATCGAAAGACAAATCCTGCTCAAAGTGCCGCGTTCACGTGTGTGGCGCGCACTGTCGAATGCCGAGGAATTCGGCAACTGGTTCGGCGTGGCGCTGAAAGGGCAACATTTCGTGGCGGGTCAATGGACGCAAGGGCACATTACCTACCCCGGCTACGAACACGTCATCTTCAACGTGCTGGTCGAGCAGATCATTCCGGAGCGCCGGCTGTCCATGCGCTGGCATCCCTACGCGATCGATCCCGCGATCGACTATTCGAACGAGCCGACCACGCTGATCGTGTTCGAGCTGCAGGAAGTCGAGGGCGGCACCTTACTGACTCTGGCCGAGTCCGGCTTCGACAAACTCCCGGCGGAGCGTCGCCAGGAAGCGTTCCGCATGAACAGCGGCGGCTGGGATCAGCAGATGGTCAACATCGAAAAGCATGTCACCGCGCAGTAGCGCGCAGTTGAAGACCAAGGCGCCGCCACTGCGCAACTCCGCGCCGGTCTTCGCCGCGCTCGGCGACGAGACGCGCCTGCGCCTGGTGGCGGTCCTCTGCGCCGGCGGCGCGCTATCCATTGCGCAGCTGACGTCCGGCACGGACATCACCCGGCAGGCCGTCACCAAGCATCTGCAGGTACTGGCCGATGCGGGCCTGGTGCGCGGCGTCAAGGTCGGGCGCGAGCGCCTGTGGAAGTTCGAATCGGCGCGGCTGGAAGAAGCGCGCAGCTCGCTCGAGCGGATCGCACGGCAGTGGGACCAGGCGCTGGAGCGCTTGCGGCTGGCGGTGGAGGATTGAGCGCGCCCGTGGGCGCCTATGCAAACGCCGCCCTGAGAAAGCCCACGAACAGGATCGAAAAGCCGCCGATCTCGCCGGCAATCAGCAGCCACAGGTAGGCGTGGATCAGGCCTCCGGGCAAGGTGCCCGAGCCGAGCTTGTGGGGCTTGCGCAGCTGGTTGTCGGTATCGCGCAGTACCCCGTGCACGATGTAAATGAAGATGGCCGAAGCGAAGAACAGCAGCGGCAGGCCCACGGCCCATATCGTCCCCGCAGGCGGCAGCGGCGAGAATGGCACGAACTCGTGCAGCAGCACCGCGGCGAAGGAATACATCAGCGCGGTGCGGTGGGCGATGTCGACATAGACCGGCGTGCGTGCCTCCGGATCGGTGGCCATGCAGCGGTACTTCCATACACCGGTCAGCATGCCGGTGAGGAAGAACACCCCGGCGGCAAGCAGGCAGAGGTTGGCGGCAGTCATGGCTGACTCCTTACAAGGGCGGCATTCAATCGAAGATCACAAACCAGGATGACAGGTCTTGCCGCACTGGGCGATGCTGCGCTGCTGACTTCATGGCCCGGCAGGGGCCTCCACTCGGAACCGCACCACGCCGATCAACTGCCCCGCATCGGTCACCACCTGCACCGTCCAGCGCCCGGCAGCGTCCACCGGAAAGCTCTGCTTGCAGCTCCAGGCACGGTAGCCTTGCGTGCCGCCTCCGGTGATCTGTAGCGGGATGCGCAGCATCTCTTTGCCATGGAACAGCCAGCGATGGAAAACCTGTTCGCGCAGACCGCGCGGCGCGTGGATGGCGGTGAAGGCGCAGAGGCCATCGCGGCGCAGCACCTGGTCCGTTACCGTTTGCAGTGCCGGTCCCGGTTCGCGGCTGTCGGGGTCCACGTCGGCGCTGATCACAGCCTGGCCCAGCCACAGGGTGGCCGGCGGCACCCAGGGGCGCGCCACCCAGGACAGCAGGCCCAGCGCGACGGCGGCGGCGACGAGCAAGGCCCAACGCCGCGAACTGCGCGGGGCAATCAGGCTGGAGAGGCTGGGCAGGGACAGCAAGCCGAGAGTGACCGAGGCGATGGCCAGGCTTTGCGTGGTGGTGAGTTGCCACAGCAGCGGCGGCACGGTGAGCATCGCCAGGTACATGGCGAAGCCGTGGAAGGCCAGGTGCAGCGCCGGGCGCGGCGCGATGCCGCCGTAGTAGAACGGATCCCATACCGAGGCCAGCGCGGCGACGATCGCGAAGCCGGTGAATAGCGCCTGGCCACTGCTCCAGGTGGTGGTGGAAAGTAGAAACGGCAGGCAGAAGAAGAACGTCTCCTGGTGCACCGCCTGCATGCCGTAGCGCAGTACCGACGGCGAGAAGCGCGCCCAGCGGAAGCGCGACAGCCATTGCCCCAGGGTGTTCTCGAAAACGATCAGCAGCCAGTTCAACACCAGCAGCAAGGCGATCCACTGCGCCAGGCGTGCGCTGCGCTGGATCAACAGGAAGCTCGCCGCGCCCATGCCGAAGCTGACCAGGGCCAGCAACAGGCGGTACCGCGCCAGCTGGGCCAACACGCGCTGCAAGCGGGCGTCGAGCGTATTGCCTACCGGAACCGTGTTGTGGTCTTGCATCCCCTATTATCGTTCCACAACTGCTCAGGGTGGGACGCGGGCGATGAAGGAAGAAAAGACGCCAACATTCAGAATCGGCCTGGCGATGGCGGGCGCGGTCTCCGCCGGCGCCTATACCGCCGGGGTGCTGGACTTCCTGTTCGAAGCACTCGACGCCTGGTACGACGCCAAGGCGCGCGGCGAGAACGTGCCGCGCCACGACATCTCGCTGGACGTCGCCAGCGGCGCTTCCGCCGGTGCGATGTGCGCGAGCCTGCTGGCCATCGCGCTGCCCTACGAATTCCCGCA
This sequence comes from Nevskia sp., assembly GCA_028291705.1. Taxonomy (GTDB): domain Bacteria; phylum Pseudomonadota; class Gammaproteobacteria; order Nevskiales; family Nevskiaceae; genus Nevskia. The sequence goes on along the minus strand of JAQGNS010000505.1, from coordinate 2,149 downwards.
CGCGCGCCTCGACGCGCAGCGCAAGCCGAATGCCGATGCGCTGAAGAACCCCTTCTACCGCGCCTGGGTCGAGGACATCGACATCCGTCCCATGCTCGGCACCGCCGACATGGCCGGCGGCGAACTGCCCGCGCTGCTCAACTGCGGCGTGATCGACGACATCCTGGCGCAGGCGCTCGACTACCAGGCGCCGCGCCGCGAGCGCCCCTATGTGGCGCGCCCCTTCGTCGCCCGCTTCAGCGTCGGCAACCTGCGTGGCGTGCCGTACGACATCAGCTACCGCGGGCTCAAGTCCGCCAGCGACACGCTCTATGCCCACGACGACTACCTCGGCTTCCTGGTCGGCGACAGCAACGGCCAAGCACCCGCGGCCTGCCTCAGGGGACATCGGCAGGTGGCCGAGCTGGCCAGCTCCAAGGCCGCAGACTGGGCCGATCTCGGTGCCGCCGCCCTGGCTTCCGGCGCCTTCCCCATCTTCCTCAAGCCGCGCACGCTGACGCGCGACGCCAACGACTACAACGCGCGCAACTTCGGCAATCCGGATGCGGCGGATGCCGGCCAGCGCAGCGTCAGCGTGGCGCCGCCCTGGCCCAAGGGCGAGGCGCCTAATCCCTACGCATTCGTCGCCGTGGACGGCGGCATCTTCAACAACGAGCCGCTGGACCTGGCGCGCGAAGTGCTGGCCGGCGACGCCCCGGACAGTCCCGCGGACGGCCTGCGCGCCAGCAGCGCGGTGATGATGATCGCCCCCTTCGTCAACCGCCCCGGCGACGGCAGCGAGGTGCCGCTGGGACCGCCGCACCAGCTGATCCTGCCGATGCTGTTCTCGTTCATCGCGCGATGCCGCTTCCGGCCGGCGGACATCGCCCTGGCCCACGACCCGGCGGTCTACAACCGCTTCCTGGTGGCGCCGGTGGGCTCCACCTCGCCGGATGCCGCCCAGTACTGGATCGCCAGCGGGCCGATGCAGGGCTTCTTCGGCTTCCTGCACAAGGAATTCCGCAAGCACGACTACCAGCTCGGGCGCCGCAACTGCCAGCACTTCCTGCAGCAGTATTTCCGCCTGCCCAAGGACAACCCCATCGTCGCCTACGGCTATGCCGGCCTGCCGCCGGAGCAGGCCGCCGCCTGGCTCGACCAGAACGGCGAGCTGCCGATCATCCCCCTGATCGGAGACGTGGCGAAGGAGGAGCCGCTATGCGACTGGCCGGTTGGCCAGTTCCAGGCCGACGAACTGATGGATGCGATCGCCACGCGCGTCGACGCGATCTTCCGCTACTACCGCGAAAGCATGGCCGCCGATAGCGGCAAGGGTGCGGTGCGCTGGCTGACCCGCGCCTACCTCCAGATCGGCTGGTGGGCAGGGCGCAAGCAGGTCCTGGCCAGCCTGCGCGGCAGCATCGAGGACGCGCTCAAGGCGCAGCAACTGTAGACTGTCCCCAACCCGTTCGACGCAGCCTGGACCGCTCATGCGCAGCTTCCGCTATTACGAATTCCTGATGGTCGGCATGGTGGTGGTGCTGCTCTGCTCCAACCTGATCGGCCCGGCCAAGGTCTGCACCGTGACCCTGCCGCTGATCGGCGCCGCCAGCTTCGGCGCCGGCAACCTGTTCTTCCCCATCAGCTACCTGTTCGACGACGTCATCACCGAGGTCTACGGCTATGCCCGGGCGCGCCGCGTCGCCTGGGCCGGATTCAGCGCGCTGATCTTCGCCACGGTGATGACCCAGTTCATCGTGCACGTGCCGGCGAGCCCGACGGAACCCTACAACGCCACCCTGCAGCCAGCGCTGGAAGTGGTCTTCGGCGGCACCTGGCGCATCGTCGCCGCCAGCATGTTCGCCTATCTCTGCGGCGACTTCGTCAATTCCTTCGTGCTGGCCAAGATGAAGGTCTACACCGAGGGCCGCTGGCTGTGGACCCGCACCGTCGGCTCCACCGTCTGTGGCCAGGCGGTGGACTCGCTGCTGTTCTACCCCATCGCGTTCGCCGGCATCTGGACCAACCAGGCCCTGTTCGCGGTGATCGCCTTCAACTGGACCTTCAAGGTCGGCGTCGAGGTGCTGTCGACGCCGCTGGTCTACTGGGTCGTCGCCCGCCTCAAGCGCGCCGAAGGCGTCGACACCTTCGACCGCCACACCAACTTCAC
>JAQGNS010000503.1 GCA_028291705.1 Nevskia sp. | reverse complement strand
GGCGATGGCGCGGCGCACTTCTTCCTCGGCGTTGTCCTGTACGTGGCCCATGTAGGCCACCACCACGTCGAGGCCGAAGTCTTCGACCATGCGCAGCAGTTCGTCGACGCCCTTCTGGTTGGCGCCTGCCTGGGCGCGCAGGTCGGCGACGTTCTGTTGCGGATTGCGCGCGGGCCAGGGGCCGGCGGCGAGTGCTTCGAGCATGGCCTGCTCGCGCAACTCGCCGTCACGTACCAGCAGCAGGTTGTCGAGCAGCACACCCTCTTCTTCCAGGGTGCGGCTGTCGGGCGGCATCGAGCCCGGTGTGATGCCGCCGACATCGGAATGGTGTCCGCGCGACGCGACGTAGAACAACGGCCGGTCGCGGCCGGGCTGAAACACCGGCGTCACCACGGTGATGTCCGGCAGATGGGTGCCGCCGCGGTAGGGATTGTTGAGGACGTAGACGTCGCCGCGACGGATGGTCGCGCCATGCTGGGTGATTACGGCGCGGATGCTGTCACTCATCGAGCCCAGATGCACGGGAATGTGCGGGGCGTTGGCGATGAGGTTGCCGGCGCCGTCGAACAGGGCGCAGGAGTAGTCGAGGCGTTCCTTGATGTTGACCGACTGGGCGGTATTGGCCAGCACCGCGCCCATCTGCTCGGCGATGTTCATGAACAGGTTGTTGAAGATTTCCAGCATCACCGGGTCGGCGGCGGTACCCAGCGCATGTGCGGACTGCCGCGGTACGGCGCGGCTGAGCAGGATCTCGCCGCGCGGCAGGACTTCCGCCTGCCATTGCGCTTCCACCACGGTGGTGGCGCCGGCGTCGGCGATGATGGCAGGGCCGGCGATGCGGACTGCGGCACCGAGCTGTTCGCGGCGGTAGACCGGCACCTCGCGCCAGCCGCCTTCACTGTACAGCGGCACCTGGGCCGCCGGCTGCGCCGGGCTTCCATTGGACGGCAGAGTCCCGGCCAACGGCTCATCGCCGAGGCCGTTGGCTTCCACCGACATCGCGGCCACGATCAACTTGCTGCCGGCCGGCGCGAAGCCGTAACGCCTGCGGTAATCCGACTCGAAGCTTTCGCGCATTGCCGCCGGGCTTGCGTAAGGCACAACGAAGGTGGAGTCCTGCCCGTCGAAACGCAGGTGCGCGCGCCGCAACAGGCGGATGCGTGACGGTGGCACGCCCTGCTCCTCCACCTGCCGCTGCACCTGCGCACTCAGACCAGGCAGCACGGCGGCGCAGGCCGCGGCGCCGCCGGCATCGAGATCGCACTCGATGCTGTGCTCGCGCATGGCGGTGATGTCGGCCAGGCCCATGCCGAGCGCGGACAGCACGCCGGCCAGCGGATGCAGCAGCGCGCCGCGCATGCCCAGGGCATCCGCCACCAGGCAGGCATGCTGACCGGCGGCGCCGCCGAAGCACATCAGGGTGTACTTGCCGGTGTCGTAGCCGCGCTGCACCGAGATCTTCTTGATGGCGTTGGCCATGTTGGCCACGGCGATATCGAGGTAGCCCTGCGCCACCTGCTCCGGCGTGCGCGTCTCGCCGACGGCGGTGGAAATGTCCCGCGCCAGCGTTTCGAATTGCGCGCGCACAACTGCCGCATCCAGCGGCTGCCGCGCATCGGCGCCGAACACCTGCGGGAAGAACTGCGGCTGGATCTTGCCCAGCATGACGTTGCAGTCGGTGACGGTGAGCGGGCCGCCGTTGCGGTAACTGGCGGGGCCGGGACTGGCGCCGGCGGACTGCGGGCCGACGCGCATGCGCGCGCCGTCGAAGAACAGGATGGAGCCGCCGCCGGCGGCGACGGTATGGATATCCATCATCGGCGCGCGCAGGCGCACTCCAGCGACCTGGGTTTCGAACACGCGCTCGTACTCGCCGCGGAAGTGCGAGACGTCGGTGGAGGTGCCGCCCATGTCGAAGCCGATGACGCGCTCGAAACCCGCGGCCTGCGCGGTGCGGGCCATGCCGACGATGCCGCCGGCGGGACCGGAGAGTACCGCATCCTTGCCCTGGAACAGGCCGGCTTCGGCCAGGCCACCGCTGGACTGCATGAACATCAGGCGCACGCCGCGCAGCTCGCCCGCGACCTGCTCGACGTAGCGGCGCAGGATCGGCGAGAGGTAGGCGTCGGCAACGGTGGTGTCACCGCGCGAGATCAGCTTGGGCAGGGGGCTGACCTGGTACGAGACCGAGACCTGGGTGAAGCCGGTCTGCCGCGCCAGCGCGGCCACCCGCGCTTCGTGGGCGGTGTGGCGATAGCCGTGCATGAGCGCAATGGCCACGGCGCGATAGCCGGCCGCATGCGCGTCGCGCAGCTTGCCCAGGGTGTCGGCCTCATCCAGCGGCAGCAGGATTTCTCCCTCGGCGGTGACGCGCTCGCCCACTTCCTCGACGCGCTCATATAAAGGCGGCGGCAGCACGATGTGGCGGTCGAACAGCCGCGGCCGGTTCTGGTAGCCGATGCGCAGGGCATCGGCGAAGCCGGCGGTGATGAACAGCACGGTGGGCTCGCCGCGGCGCTCGAGCAGGGCGTTGGTGGCGACGGTGGTGCCCATCTTGACGCACTCGACCTGTGCCGGATCGATGGCGGCGCCGGGCGCCACGCCAAGCAGTTCGCGGATGCCGGCGATGGCGGCGTCCGCGTATTGCGCGGGATTCTCGGACAGGAGCTTGCGCATCAGCAGGCTGCCGTCCGGATGGCGCGCGACGATGTCGGTGAAGGTGCCGCCGCGGTCGATCCAGAACTGCCAGCGTGGTGTTTGCGTTGCGTTCATCGTATTCCGCAATTTCTTGAGGGCAAGTTTGGCATGAACAGGGCTGTCCGCGGCGCGCAGGCCCTGCGCGACGGGGCCACGGCGCGTCGATTCCTTGACGCTTTGGCCTGCCGTTCACCACCCCTGCCGCTACCGCCGGTCACGGCATCCCCCCGGCTGCTACCGCCGGTCGGCATACGGCCCGAACCACGCGTCATCCCGCCTAGCGTCGGCCCAGGCGTCCACCAGCTTGGGGATGCTGCACTTAAAGAACCTTGTCACGGAGGAGCGGGAGATGATCATCAAGAAATTCCTTTTATCGGGAGCCCTTGCCGCGTGCGTCATCGCGGCGGGCTGCGGCGGCAGTTCCGGCAGTTCCGGCAGTTCGGACAGTTCCGGCGGTGGCAGCAGCGGCAGCAGTGCCGGTAGCAGCAGCAGCGGCGGTGCCGCGGGCACCACGGTTTCGGTAGCTGGGCCGCTCGACACTGTGCAAACCACTCTCTCTACCGATGTGCTCGGCCTGCTCGAACAGGCGACCAACGGCACGCCAATCCAGGGCGTGGTGGTGTGCGCCGATGACGTGGTGAACCACAACACCCTCGATGTACTGGATACCCTGCTCAACGTTGCGAAGAATCCCTCCTCCGCGGCGACAACCCCGGCGCAGGTGCAGGCACTGCTGCAGGAGATGGCCAGCAACCTCGGCGGCCTGCTCAATGCCCTGGCCGGCAAGACCGGCTGTGGCCCCGCCACCACCGCTCCCGTCACCAACCCGCTCGCCGGCACGCCGCTGGCGCCGCTGGGCGATGCGCTGCTGCCGATCCTGCAGAAGATCCAGACGCAGCTCGCCGCCGGCAGCAGCAGCGGTAACGGCCTGGCCGATCTCGCTTCCCTGATCGACCAGCTCAACACGGCGCTGCAAACCGGCCTGGCGCAGATCCCGGCTTCGGCTTATGCGCAGCCGGTGGTCGGCGGCGTGCTGACAACGTTGAAGACTTCGGTGGGCAACCTCGCCGCCGTGGTCGATGCCTTCGCCGCCAATGACGGCCCGGGATTCCAGACCGCCACGCAGACCCTGCTCGACAACCTGCTGGTCAACGTGCTGACGCAGATCGTGCCGACCAGCTTCATCGAGACGCAGGCCGGCAAGCCGGGCACCCTCACCGGGCCGATCGACACCGCGGCGGCGACCTTCAGTGCCGCGGTGGCGGCGGCGCTGGCCAAGGGCGAGACGGCGCTGGAAGCCGCGCTGACCAGCAGCCAGCTGGCGCCGGTGGTGGATCCGGTGCTGAACACGCTGCTGCCGGCGATTCTCGGCCCGATCGAGCAGGCGCTGAGCGGCATCGGCAGCGGCGGCTCCTCCGGCGCTGGCCCCACCGGCACCCCGCTGGACGCCCTGCTGGGGCCGCTGAGCACGGTACTCGGCACCATCCTCGGTGGCGCCGGCGGCAGCGGCACCTGCCTGTTCGCCAACATCCCGCTGCTGTCCAAGCTGTGCAAGACCTGAGCATCCTCGCCGGCTAGTCCGCGGGACTGGCCAGCGCTACCCGTCATTGGGGAAAGGGGGCCGCGGGACACGCAAGTGTCCCGCGGCTTTTTTATTGGAAAGGGTGATTCACCGCGCCGGAAGCATCGCCTCGCCCTAACCCAAACCGGGTAGGTCGCCAGCGGCCCGGCCGTGTGAAATAGGCGGACCACCCACCATCGGCACGAACCGCGCGCATGAGCCACGGCGCTACCCTTCCGCAGGCTCCCACGATTACGGCCAGCGACCGCGCACGCGCGTGGCGTGACTGGGCCGCGTTCCTGGCCATCACCCTGGGCAGCTTCGTGGCGATCCTGGACATCCAGATCGTGGCCAGCTCGCTCAACGAGATCCGCGCCGGCCTCTCGGCCAGCACCGACGAGATCCAATGGGTACAGACCTCGTACCTGATCGCCGAGATCATCGCCATCCCGCTATCCGGCTATCTGGCGCCGATGCTGTCGACGCGGGTGTTCTACACCATCGCGGCCATCGGCTTCACCGTGTCCAGCGTGGCCTGCGGCTTCTCCTGGAGCCTGGGCTCGATGGTGGTGTTCCGCGCCTTGCAGGGTTTCCTCGGCGGCGGACTGATCCCGGCTTCGTTCGCCACCATGTTCCTGCTGTTCCCGGACGAGAAGAAGCGCAATCTGCCGCAACTGTTGGGCGGCATGGCGACGATGCTGGCGCCGGCGATCGGCCCGACCTTCGGCGGCTACATCACCGACTCGCTGTCCTGGCGCTGGTTGTTCCTGATCAACTTCGTACCTGGGATCGCCTGCGCCCTGATCGTCTGGGCGACGCTCGACGTGGACCGGCCCAAACCGGAAATGTTGAAGAAGCTGGACCTGTGGAGCGTGCTGTTCCTCGCCGTATTCCTCGGCGGTCTCGAATACACCCTGGACGACGGCCCGCGCCACGACTGGTTCGACGACCGCAGCGTGCTGCTCTGCGCGGTGGCCGCGACCGTCGGCGGCAGCCTGTTCTTCTGGCGCAGCTTCCACTCGGATCATCCGATCATCGACCTGCGCGCCTTCCGCAATCGCAACTTCGCCGTGACTTCCCTGGTCTCGGCCATGCTCGGCGTCAGCATCTTCACCCTGGTCTACATCACGCCGGTGTTTCTCGGCCAGGTGCGCGGCTAC
>JAQGNS010000456.1 GCA_028291705.1 Nevskia sp. | reverse complement strand
AGCGGGCTTGCAATTTCTGACGAACATCTGTAATTTCTGTATAGACAGAAATATTGAGCCTTATGAAACTGAGTCCTGCCAGCGAGAAGTTCGTACTGCACTGGGGTGAGATGGGCGCCCGCTGGGGTGTCAATCGTACCCAGGGGCAGATCCATGCGCTGCTGTACTTGGCCGACCGGCCGCTCAATGCCGAGGAGATCGCCGAAACGCTCAGCGTGGCGCGCTCCAACGTCAGTACCAGCCTGAAAGAACTGCAGGGCTGGGGCCTGGTGAAGATCGTCCACACCATGGGCGACCGCCGCGATCATTTCGCCGGTATCCAGGACGTGTGGGAGATTTTCCTGCTGATTCTCGAAGGCCGCCGCAAGCGCGAGATCGACCCCACTGTGAGCGTGATGCGTGAGTGTTCCAAAGAGGCGGAAGCCAGTGGTGACCCGGCGAAGGACAAGGTGCGCGCCATGCTCGAATTCCTCGACATGATGCTGGAGGGGTATGAGCAGGTGAAACAGATTCCGCCGCAGGCGCTGTTGCAGTTGATGAAGATGGCGCAGCAGATGCAGGGCGCGATGATGAGCAAGCCGAAGCCGGGTTGAGGTATTTTTTTGCCTATATATTTCTGTATTAACAGAAATAACTGTAATAAAAGGTTTATCAGGAGATCGCCGATGAAAACTGATGGAGGCTTTGCAGGTGAGGGCAGGGCTGAAAAGGGTGGCACGGGTTTCGGCGCGGAGTACGCCGTGTCGGACCCTTACAAAGTCAATTCCCTGGTACTCACCGCGACTGTTGATCCGGTTGCGGGTTCGGTCAACTGGGACCCTGCTCGGTCGATCTGGAACGCAAGCATGTTGCTGGCCTCGGTGATACTCGGGCCGATGTTTTTTACCTGGGGAGCTTTTGCAGTTTTCCTGATCCTCCTCGAACTGACCATGTGTGCCGGTCATTCGGTCGGTTTTCACCGTCGCCTGATTCACCGCACCTTCAAGTGCCCCAAGTGGCTTGAGCATCTGCTGGTGTACTGCGGCACCTTGGTCGGCATGCAGGGGCCGTTGTGGATCATCCACGCCCATGACATCCGTGATTGGGCGCAGCGGCAGCCGCAGTGCCACCCTTACCTGAAGCACGGCCATGGCTTGCTGCGCGACGGCTGGTGGAATCTCCACTGCAGGCTGCGGCTGAAAAATGCGCCTGCTTTCGGTCCCGGCCCGGGAATCGGCGACGACGGTTTCTATCGCTTTCTACAGCGGACCTGGATGCTGCAACAGGTTCCGCCCGCAATCCTGCTGTACCTGTTGGGCGGATGGCCGTGGCTGGTTTGGGGCGTCTGTGTCCGGGTGACTGCGGGCGTTTCCATGCACTGGCTGGTGGGGTATTTCTGCCACACCCACGGGCCGCAAAGCTGGCTGGTCGACAACGGCGCCGTTCAGGCGCACGACGTGCCGCTGGCCGCCATCCCATCTATGGGTGAAAGCTGGCACAACAATCACCATGCTTTTCCGGCCTCAGCGCGTCACGGCCTGTATCCCGGCCAGATCGATCTCGGCTTCGATTTTATCCGTTTGCTGGAGAGGCTCGGCCTGGCCTGGGACATCCAGACTCCCGACAAACTGCCGCCACGGCAAGGGATCACTCCGCTGCGGGCGGATGTTGCGCTCATTCACCGTCGCGGCCATTACAGGACCAAATACTGATCACATCAGCAGGAGGCTGGTCATGCAAGCTGAAACCTATGCGGGAAAAGTCGAATGGCGCGATCTGGTGAAAGTGTCCCGCGCCGAGGTGTTGAAGGAACTGGCGTTGCCGTTGCCCTGGCTCGCGGCCTCGCTGGCCGCGGCAGGCTGGGGCGCGTGGCCCTTGGCCTGGGTTTGCTCCTTCATGCTGTTTCTCACCGGCCTGCGGCTGGTGCACAACGCCTATCACTACGCCGTCGGCCTGCCGCGTCCCGCCACGGAGTGGGTGATGTTCGTGATGAGCGTGGTGATGCAGTGTTCGATGCATGCGGTGAAGGTGAACCACCTGCGGCACCATCGTTACTGCATGACCGAGGAGGACGTGGAAGCTATGAGCGTGCGGCTCAGTGGTTGGCAGGCGATCCTGATCGGGCCCTGGTTTCCGCTGCGATTGCATGGCAAGGCGCTTCAAGTGGGAAGCAGGGCCGAGAAGCGCTGGATCGTGGCGGAACTGCTGGCCAATGCGGTGTGGGTGGCACTGGTGTTCGGGGTCTGGGATGTCGCTGCGCTGCGCTACCACGTCATCGCCATGACCATCGGCGAGTGCCTCACGGCGTTCTTCGCGGTGTGGACGGTACATCATGGCTGCGAGGATGGCGCGCCGATCGCACGCAGCCTGCGCAGCCGTTGGCAGAGCTGGCTGGCCTACGGCATGTTCTTCCACCTGGAGCATCACCTGTTTCCGCGGGTGCCGACCTGTCACCTGGAAACACTGGCGCGGCGCCTCGACGAAGCTGCGCCGGGTTATGCCTGGAGGTTAGTACTGTGAGCGGCTTTCCGGTGCGGGCCTTGGTTCATGCCGCCCTTGCGGCCGTTGCTGTCCAGCCCATCGTCTTCTGTATCTGGCCCCTGCTGCCGGTAGCACTGATCAGTACGAGAGTGCCGTGGCAAGAGATGCTGGTGTTGCTGGCTTGCGTGCTGGTGGTGGCGAGTATCTTCGTCATCCTGCTCGGCGTGCCTTTTTTCCTGTTGCTGCTTCGTCTCGGTCGGACTACGTTCCCCGCGACGGGCCTGGCGGGGTTTTTCGCCGCCGCCATGCCCCTGGCAATCCTGTTATGGCCTACGCAGCAAGGGATGACTTCATCGGGTGGCAACTGGTTCGGTCACGAGGTCGAGTTTTATGTCTCCGGTGCTCCCACCGTTTACGCCTGGCTGAGCTTGGCCGCCGACCTGCTGTGGTTCGGGTCTTATGGGTTTGTCAGCGCATTGGTATTTCTTGCAGTCTGGCGCAAGCGGCTTTATGGCCGGGCTGGTTGCAACGCATCCCAGTCCAGCCATAGCCGCCCGTCCCGATAGGTGCGGCCGCTGGCCTTGAGCGCGGTGTCGTTATTGTCGAGTTGCGCGTGCACGTTGACGGCGGGAGCGAGCAGGGCGTCGCGGCCGTGGACGAAGCTTTGCTCGCGCACGATCAGCATGTAGGCCTTGTCCAGTTGCAGGGCGCGGCGGCGCGAGGGGGTGATGAGATCGCGGATGTCGCCCTTGCCGCCGGGCGCGGCGCGGCGCACTTTGGCGGTGTCGAGTTTGCCGCCGGAAAAGAAGCGTTCGAGCATTTCGGTGTTGGCGCGGAATTCGTCACCGCCGCCGACGCGGCGCAGGTAGCGCAGGATTTCCGGCTCTTTCGAACCGGCCTGCGGCACGTCCTGGATGCCGGCCAAGCTCTGCGGTCCCCAGCCGGCGGCGCCGGGCACCTTGCGCGGCAGGCTGAAGGTCTGGTCGACGGTGACGCCGATGCCGGTGTGGCAGCCCATGCAGTAGATCTGTTCCTCGCGGGTCTGCAGGCGCAGGCGGCCGGCGGCATCTTCGATATAGCCCTGCAGGCGCCAGCCGAAGGCGTTGGTCTGGCCGCTGTAGGAGGTGCCGCTGTAGTGGGGCAGGCCGCCGATGTCGCGTTCCTGCGCTTCCTCGTCGTAGCGCCACTGCCGCGTCTGCTCGTTGAGCTGGAAGCGCTTGATGGCGTAGCGCACTTCCTTGAAGCGGGCGGACATCAGCTCCGGCGCGTCGGGATCGACGTAACGCACGGTATGCAGGAATTCGGTGCCTTGCGGATAGTCGTAGCGCAGTACGGTTTCGCCGGCGGCGGCGCCGGCGTAGTGGGCGGGCAGGCTGCGGATCCGGCTCACGCTGCCGCCGATGCGGCCGTCGCCGTCGAGGTCGATGCCGGCGGTGGCTTCGTCGATCGGCTCGATGCTACGGCTCAGCCTGGCGTCGGGCACGGTATCCGGCACGGCCATGGCGGCTTCGAGGATGGCGAGGTTGGCCTTGTAGACGGCGCGTGAGGGGTGGCCGGCGGCGTCGGTGCGGAAGCGCGCGGGCAGGCGGATCAGCACATCGTCGGTGGAGCCGTTGGTGGGCCAGAAGGTGCCGGGAAAGGGTTTGTAGCGGAAGGCGCGCCAGTCGGAGCCGTCGCGGGCGAAGCCTTCCGCGTCGAAGCCCTGGCGGTAGTCGAGGTCCGGCACCCAACCCTGGTAGCCGGCCTGCGCCAGCAGGGCGGGGCGCAGGGCGGCGTAGTTGTCCTGACGGATGTAGGCGAGGGCCTCGGCGTCACCGATGCCGGCGATGGCGGCGCGGCGGTCCTGGAACAGGTTGGTCCAGTGGTTGGTGCGGCCCAGGTCGCTGAAGTCGTAGCGCTGCTGCAGGCGCCAGTCGTCGGTCTGGTTACGGCCGTTGCGGCTGGTGTGGCAGGTCCAGCAGGGATTGGAATTCGCGCCGGTGCGGGTGTAGCACTGCGGCGGCACGCCGGCTTCGACGTTGCCGATCAGCTTTTCGGCCGCGGCGGCCGAGTAAGGATCGTAAGCGGTGGAACTGACAGGCGTTGCGGATGGTGTCTGCGCCGAAGCCAGCGGCGACGCGGCGGCCAGGAGCAGTGCCGGCCATAGCTGCCGCAAACGCCGTGGGAGCGGACCGGATGCGAGGTATGTGCGGCGCGGCTGGGGGCGCGGGATTGGCATCCCGCGAGTTTATTGCTTCGCCGGAAACTCCGGCATCACCTGGGTGTAGACGTCGCTGCCGAAGCCGGCCTGGCCGCTGGCGCCTGCGTTGCCCAGGTAGGCCAGGCCGAAGAGGTCCTGCACGCTGCGCAGCATCGAGTAATGGTTGTAGGCGGTAGTGGTGACGGTGCCGGCCTTGATGAAGGGCGAGAGCAAGACCGCGCCGACCTTGCCGCCGCCGGGGCCGAGCAGGCCGGGCAGCAGGGTGTTGGGGCCGGGGCCTTCGCCGCAGCAGGCGGAGGAGTCCGAGGTCACGCCGTTGGATTCGTCGAAAGTGATGATCAGCAGGCCGTCCTTCTGAAAGGCGGGCGAGGCCAGGATCTGCGGCACCCACTGCTGCAGGAAGGTGTTGATCGAGACCAGGCCGCCGGGTTCACCGTTGGCGCAAGGCGAATCGTGGCCGTCGTGGCACAGGCTGGGGGTGATGAAGGTGTAGCTGGCGGTGCTGTCGACGCTGCCGAGGTCGGCCGGCAGCTTGTCCAGGTTGACGACGTGGCTGTCGCAGCTGGCCTGGTCGTCGATGACGCTGTGGAAGTACATGAAGGGGTTGTGGCGGGTGGCGTACTGGTCGGTGGCGCTGGCGACCTGGGTGCCGTCCTTGGAGCCGATTTTCGGGTGGCCGCAGGTGGCGGCTTCACGCGTGAGATCGTTGCCCATGTCCTCCATGTAACCCTTCCAGCTCAGGCCGGCTTTGCTCAGCTGGTCCGGCAGGCTGGCGACGCTGGTCGGGTAGATGCAGCCCTGGCCGATGGCCTGGCCATTGGCGCCGAGGGTGGTGCCGGTGAAGTCGCTGTAGGTCTGGCAGTCGAGCTGGGTGACCAGGTTGGGGCTTTGCCCGCTGATCATGGAGATGTAGTTGTCCAGGCTGTTGTGGCCGGTGCCGTAGTAGTTCTGCGCCAGGGCGCCCTTGGCGGGCAGCGTTTGCGCGAGGTAGGGCGCCGGCGAGCTGGTGCCGAAGGAATTGTCGTAGTCCTCGTTTTCCAGGATCAGCACGAAGACGTGGCCGATGCGGGGGGAGGCGGGCAGGCCGTTGGAGCCGCTGTCGCTGCTGCTGCCGCAGCTGGTGATCGAGGCGGCCAGCAGCGCCGCGCACAGCATCAGACCGAAACGTTTTCCCTGGGCGAGCATGTTATTTATTCTGATTGACGATCAATAACGATATTGCAAGCTTATTGCATTTTGTTGAAGTGACACTGCGCTGAATGGGCGAGCACGGTCCGGATGTGCCCTGGGCAAAATTTTCTTCCGATATTGGCTCTTGTGGCGCCGGTTTTGCTTGACAGCGCAGCCCCCGTCCAAAACAATATGTGGCTCAGCTCACGCGAACAAGCATTCTCGGGAGGGGTACTCAAGCGGCCAACGAGGGCAGACTGTAAATCTGCTGGCTAACGCCTACGTAGGTTCGAATCCTACCCCCTCCACCACTGAGGATCGTGGTAAAGGCTGCAAAGCGGTTGAGGCAGGCGGGTGTAGTTCAATGGTAGAACTTCAGCCTTCCAAGCTGATAGCGTGGGTTCGATTCCCATCACCCGCTCCAGTTTCTGGATCAGATGGAAGGTTGTCCCCGCGGTAGAGGTTGCTGCAAGCAGTCGGCAGTTTTCGGTTTTCGCCCACCTAGCTCAGTCGGTAGAGCACACCCTTGGTAAGGGTGAGGTCGCAGGTTCGATTCCTGTGGTGGGCACCAGATTTCATTCAGGCACTGCCCGTTGGCGGTGCTGTGTTCGTTCGTTTTTTTAATTGTATTTGGCGGCAACAGCCCCAGTATTTGTGTTCGGTTGGTTAATAGAAGGCACGGAGATCAGCGATGGCCAAAGAGAAATTTGCGCGAGTAAAGCCGCACGTCAACGTAGGCACGATTGGCCACGTGGACCACGGCAAGACGACCACGACGGCTGCGCTGACCAAGGTGTCGGCGGACAAGGGCTGGGC
>JAQGNS010000402.1 GCA_028291705.1 Nevskia sp. | reverse complement strand
GTGGCGGAGGCGTCGACCGACGGGGTGGCGGAACCGCCACAGGCGGCGAGGGCCAGGCCGGCGGCCAGCAGCCATGGCCAATGCGGATGACGGATCATGTCTCTCCCCCTGTGCCGCCGGCCGGTTTTCCCCGGCACCAGCCGGGGTCCGCGCCGACGCTTGTCGTTTGCATAACGGTGCCGCAGGCGCGGCAATCCGTCATCCACCGTTTGCGGTAGCGCCCCGGAAGGCTTTTATACTGGGCCCACAGGCCACCCGAGTGGCCGCCAACATCCGGGAACATCCATGACTCGCTCCGTTGAACTATGGGGCCGGCGCCTGCGCCGGCTCGGACTCGCCGCCGCCGCGGCCCTGCTGCCGCTCGCCGCCGCCCATGCCGCCGAAGGCATGTGGACCCTCGACAAGCTGCCCGCCAAGGATCTGCAGGCGCGTTACGGCTTCACGCCGGATGCGGCCTGGGTGCAGCATGCGCAGCGCTCCTCCCTGCGCCTGGCCGGCGGCTGTTCCGGTTCCTTCGTCTCGCCGGACGGCCTGGTGCTGACCAACCACCACTGCGTGCGCGAATGCGTGCAGCAGCTCTCCACCGCCAAGAAGAATTTCGTCGCCGACGGCTTCTATGCGAAAGAGCAGAAGGACGAGGTGCTGTGCCCAACCATCGAGCTGAACCGCCTCGATGAAATCAGCGACGTCACCGCCCGCGTCAAGAAAGCCACCAGCGGCCTGCAGGGCGCCGCCTTCAGCAAGGCGCAGAAAGCCGAGCAGTCGAAGATCGAGGCCGAGTGCGTCGGCACCGACAAGGAGCGCACCCGCTGCGACGTGGTCGAGCTGTACCACGGCGGCGTCTACGATGTGTACAAGTACCACCGCTTCCAGGACGCGCGCCTGGTGTTCGCGCCGGACGAATCCATCGCCTTCTTCGGCGGCGATCCGGACAACTTCAATTTCCCGCGCTATGACCTCGACATGGGCATCCTGCGCGCCTACGAGGACGGCAAGCCGGCCAAGGTCGCCGACTACTTCCCGTTCTCGAAGAACGGCGCCGAGGAAAACGAGTTGACCATGGTGCTCGGCCATCCCGGCTCGACCCAGCGCCAGTTGACCATCGCCCAGCTCGAGCGCCGCCGCGACGTCGATCTGCCGTCGCGCCTGATATTTGCCGCCGAAGAGCGCGGCATGCTCAACCAGTTCGCCTCGGAAAGCGCGGAGTCGGCGCGCACCAGCGAAGCCGACCGCTTCTACCTGGAAAACAGCATCAAGGCGCTGAAGGGCCAGGAGCAGGCGCTGCTCGATCCGGAAGTATTCAACTACAAGCGCAAGCAGGAAAGCGAGCTACGCGCCTTCGTCAACGGCAACCCCGCGCGTAAGGCCAAGTACGGCAAGGCCTGGGACGAGATTGCCGCGGTCCAGGCCAATTACCGCGAGTTCGAACTGCGCTGGAAATTCATCGAAGGCCAGCGCGGCTTCCAGTCGGATTATTTCGGCTTCGCCCGCGACCTGGTGCGCGGCGCCGCCGAACGCAGCAAGCCCAATTCGGAGCGCCTGCACGAGTTCACCGACGGCGCGCTGCCGACGCTGACGCAGGAGCTGTTCTCCGACGCGCCGATCTATCCCGCGTTCGAACAGGTCAAGCTCGGCTGGTCGCTGACCAAGCTGCGCGAGTGGCTCGGCGCCGACGACGCCACCGTGCGCCAGGTGCTGGGCAAGGAAGCGCCGGAGCTGATGGCCAAGCGCCTGATCGAGACCACCAAGCTGGGCGATCCGGCCGTGCGCAAGGCTCTGTGGGACGGCGGCCAGGCCGCCATCGACGCCTCCACCGACCCCTTCATCCTGCTGGCCAAGCAGGTCGATCCCGAAGCGCGCGCCCTGCGCAAGCGCTACGAGGATGAAGTGGAAGCGGTGGAAAAGAAGAACGCCGAGCTGCTGGCCCAGGCGCGCTTCGAGAAGTACGGCACCAGCGTCTACCCCGACGCCACCTTCACCCTGCGCCTGTCCGACGGCGTGGTCAAAGGCTGGAACGAGAAAGGCGTGCCGGTGAAGCCCTTCACCGAAATCGCCGGCGCCTTCGACCGCGCCACCGGCTTCGACCCGTTCAAGCTGCCGGACTCCTGGATCAAGGCCAAGGACCAGCTCAACGGCGCGCAGCGCTTCGACTTCGTCACCAGCAACGACATCATCGGCGGCAACTCCGGCAGCCCGATGATCAACCGCAAGGGCGAGATCGTCGGCCTGGTGTTCGACGGCAACATCGAATCCCTCGGCGGCGCCTACTGGTTCGACGAGCGCGTCAACCGCACCGTCGCCGTGCACAGCGGCGCTATCGTCGAAGCCCTGCGCAAGGTTTATGGCGCGGACCGCATCGTCAACGAGATCGAGGCCGGCCGGAACAAGTAGCCGCCGCATCGCGGATGTTTCGCAGTCCGTGATGTGAAGTACCAGGGCCTCCGGCCGGCACAGCGCCAGCCGGAGGCCTTTTTGCTTTAGGCTGTCGGTACCTTCGCAGGGAAGCCCGAGTGCGCCGATTCAAATACCTGGCCTGCTGTTGCCTGCTGCCGCTGCTCGCCGCCTGCAGCACCACACGGCTGGCCTACGATCACCTCGATACCCTGCTGCGCTGGCAGGCCTCGAAATATGTCGATCTCAACGCGCAGCAGCGGCAGTCGCTGGATACCGAACTGCAAAACCTGTGGACCTGGCACCGGCACACGCAATTGCCGCTGTACGCTGCCGACCTGCGGCAACTGGCCGCCACTGCGCAGGCGGGGCCGCTCAGCCGCGAGCAGCTCGAAGCGGTCAGCGCCAAGATCCGCGGCGACTGGGACCGGATCGTGGAACAGGCGCTGCCTGGCTACGCCCGGGCCCATGTGCTGCTCAGCGATGCGCAGGTGGCGGACATGATCCAGCGCATCGGCAAGGAGATCGAGCGCCGCTCGCGCAAGATGCTGGACCGTAGCGAGCCGGAACGCCGGGAGCGTATGGCCGAGCGCATGGACGACACCCTGCGCGACTGGATCGGCCGTCCCAATGTGCGGCAACGCGAGCTGGTCGAGCAATGGGCTGTCCAGGTGCAGCTCGCCACGTCGGAGCAGACGCAGGAACGGCACAGCACCCTGGACCGTTATGCCGCGCTGCTGGCCACCCGGGCGCAGCCCGGCTTCGAACAGCGCATCCGCGCATTCTTCCTAGGCCCGGATGTGGCGGACGATCCGCAATCGCCGGAAACGGTGGAGCGCCAACGCTGGTTGCAACTGCTGGCCGATCTCTCCGCCACCCTGGAACCGGCCCAGCGCGAGCATCTGTGCAGGAAGCTGCTCGGTTATGCGGCTGATTTCGAAGCACTGGCTGTCGAGCCTGGATAGCGTTCCGGGCTAGGGAGCACTGAGGCTCCCTATGCATTGAAAACACCTCGCCTTGACCGACGTGCTGTATCTATGATTATATAGACCAGTCGTTATAATATAGATCGAGCCCAGCCCAATGGAACCCGCAGCCCGCACCCGCCTGATCGAAACTACCGCCCGCCTGCTGCAAACCCAGGGCTACCACAACACCGGCCTGAACCAGATCGTGAGCGAGAGCGCCGCGCCCAAAGGCTCGCTCTACCACTACTTCCCCGGCGGCAAGGTCGACCTCGCGGTGGCGGCCATCCGCCACTCCGCCGCCGCCACCGCCCAGCAGCTGGCCGCCCTGTCGATGGCCCAGCCCAGCGCGCTGCTCGGGCTGACGGCTGTGATCGACCACTTCATCGCCGAGTTCGAGTCCTCCGCCTTCCAGAAAGGTTGTCCCATCGCCACCGTCACCCTGGAGCAGGCCGCGCTCGATGACGCCATCCAGGCCGCCTGCGCCGGTGCCTACGCGCTGTGGCAGCAAGGCCTCGAAGCCTGGCTGACCGCATTGAAAGTCCCCAACGCCGCCTTCCTCGCCGAACACCTGCTGGTCCTGATCGAGGGCGCCATGCTGCTGTCGCGCGCGCAGCGCGACTGCGCGCCGCTGCGCCGGGTCAGGAGCGGCCTGCCTCTTCTGCTCAACCTTTCCGGGAGTGCCGCATGAACAAGTACCTGCATCTGCTGCTGGGTCTGCTGTTGTCCTTCACAGTCAGCAGCGCTTTCGCTGATACGTTAGCGCCACCGATACCATCCGCCGGCATCGCCTTCTCCCTGATCAAGACCGGCCACACCCATGCGCAGGCCGGCATGGTCTATTCCGGCGGCAGCTTCTTCCAGAAGCTGGAGATCAACCACGTCGCCGTGCTGGTGCAGCATCCGCGCGGCAGCTTCCTGTTCGACAGCGGCCTGGGCAAGGAGGTCGCGGCGCAATACCAGCAAGACATGCCCTGGTGGGCCAAGCCCTCGTTCTACTATGAGCCGCCGGTGAATCCCGCGCGCACCCAGCTCGACCAGGCTGGCATCACGGTGCCACGCATCATCCTGAGCCACAGCCACTGGGACCACGCCAGCGGCCTGGTGGATTTTCCCGAGGCCGAGGTGTGGATCACCGCCGAGGAGCGCAACTGGGATCGCCAGCATCCCGGCTTTCCTGGTTCCTTCCCGTCCCAGGTCGGCCCGCCGTCGATCCAATGGCATACCTATGCGCTGGAAGACAAACCTTACTTCGGCTTCCCCCGCAGTCTGGACCTGTTCGGCGACGGCAGTGCCGTGTTGCTGCCCTTGCCCGGCCACACGCCCGGCGCCGTCGGCCTGTTGCTGACGCTCGCTTCCGGCAAGCAGTATTTGTTCTGCGGCGATACCGTGTGGTCGGCCCAGGCCTTGAAAGACTCAAGTCCAAAATCCTTTCTTGCCAGCTTCATCGCCGACGACGACCGTGCGGCCACGCAGCGCGCGATCGAGCTGCTGCACAAGCTGATGCTCCAGCATCCGGGCCTGGTGGTGATGCCGGCGCACGATGCCGCCTTGCAGGACACGCTGGGCTATTTCCCGCAGTGGGTGCGATGATGGAATGGAGCGCATAAAAGCGTTCCAACCCAAGACCATGTCATCCTGAGCGCAGCGAAGGATCTGGCCCGCATCTCCATAGAGGAATCCGCGAAGTGCTGAAGCGCGCCCTGCTGCTGGTAGTCATCCTGATCGGTACGCTCGTTGCTATCGCGGTAGCACATACCGCGCTGATGCCGCGGGCCAGCGTGGCCGTGGTCCCGCTGAGCCAGCTACCGGTCGACAAACAAGCCGTAGCCGAGCGGTTGGCTGCCGCCGTGCGCTTCAGCACCATCTCC
>JAQGNS010000401.1 GCA_028291705.1 Nevskia sp. | reverse complement strand
CTGACCAAACATCACTTGCGGCTGGCGCCGGAGAAAAAAGCACGACTCGTGATTCTGCTGTACCAGTATCTCCAGTTGAAGGACAGCGTTGAGGATCAGGACATCGAGCATTCCCTGGCGGTGTCGTCGCTGTGATGCATGGCCACATCAACGGGGCTTGAATAGAGGGGTTGGAGCGCTTAGTATGACAGTGTCATACACTGTTATTGGATGGAGAACTTCCAATGGCCCGCACTAGCCGACCCGTCACCGTGACCTTGGGCGATCTGCAAAAGCACGTCGATGCCCGGGTTAAGTCCGGTTCCTACGCTTCGACCAGCGAGGTACTGCGCGCCGCGGTCCGCGCCCTCGACCGCGAGGAAAGCGCGGTAAACGATTGGCTGCGGCAGCGCGTGGACGACGCGTTCGCCGATCCGCGTCCGAACGTGCCGGCGGGCGACGTGTTCAAGCGCTTGCGTGCGCATCACGCGCAGCAGGTGAAGACCGAGCGGAATGAAGCATAAGGTCAGCTTCCGACCGCAGGCTGAAGAGGATCTGTTCGAGCTGTACCGCTACATCGCCGAAGACTCCGGGCTTGCCATTGCCGGTGGCTACATCGACCGGATTGAAGCAGCCTGCTTGAGACTCGAAGCCTTTCCCCTACGGGGCCAGGCGCGGGACGACATCCGCCCCGGTCTGCGGACTCTGGGCTTCGAGCGCCGCGCGGTCATCGTGTATCAAGTCCTGGCGCACGAGGTCGTCATCGTGCGGTTTTTCTACGGCGGCCAGGACTACGAACGCAAACTGCTGGCTCAGGTGTTGGAGTAGAAACTGTCGGTTTAGTCCCCACGCGCCAAGGAACTGAAGAATCTGCATGAAACCTCGATTACCCCGTAAGTCGAAAGCTCGCACGCTCGCGAACATGCACGGCGGCACCCCCGATGAGTTCCTCGCCGAAGAGGGCATTCTGGAAGAGTGCGCCATCCACCGAGGCAGCACCAACGTCTACGCCGACCTGGGCTACCCGGACGCGGAGAGCATGAAGGTCAAAGCAGCGCTGGTCAGCCGTCTGTCCAGCATTCTCAAGGCCCGCCGGTACTCGAAAACGAAAGCGGCCGAGATCACCGGCCTGCCGCAGCCGAAGCTGTCCGCGATCCTGCGCGGGCAGTTCCGCGACGTCTCCGAAGGAAAACTGGTGCGCTGCCTGACGGCGCTGGGGCTGAGCAAATCGTCATGAAAAAGCGCAAAGCAACCAACCGTCTGTTCAAGACGATTCATGAAGGTGCCCAGAATCTGCATCAGGCAGGATTCATTGAACAGCGATGCATGCGCGAATTCGACGCTCTGTGCCTGAACCCGATTCGGCCGCGGGCAGCGGGAAATCGGTAACTCGCAGCCTGGCGCTCCGCCGCTTTTGTCGTTAGTACGGTTTGTCGGTTTTCTCAAGGACGAACGGCGACAGCGGCCCGTAGACACCGTTCACCATCGTTCCGCCGTTGTGGATCGCAGGGAAAATCGGCTGCATGTTTTGCGGGAACCCGAATACGGGCTTTGTCAGCGCGTCGAGGTGCGCGAGTTCGGCTGCGGTCAACGTCAGGTCAAGTGATTTCAGGTTGTCCTCCAGCTGGCTGAGCCGGCGGGCGCCGATGATGGTGGAGCTTACGCCCGGCCTCGTCCGCACCCAGGCCAGCGCGACCCGCGCGACCGTGCTGTCGTGCGCCTTGGCAATGACCTCGAGTTCGTCGACGAGCGTATAGGTCTTCTCGTTGAGAAACGTCCCCATGAACGCCGAGCGGCCGGCCTTAGCCCCGTTCGCCGACGAGCGCGTGTACTTGCCCGACAACACGCCGCTCTTGAGCGGCGACCACGGCGTGATGCCGAGCCCCAGTTCCTGCGCCATCGGCACGAGCTCCTGCTCCACCGAGCGCTCAAGCAAGGAGTACTCGATCTGGAGACCGATGAACGGCGACCAGCCGCGGAATTGCGCCATCACGTTGGCCTGCGCAACCTTCCATGCCGGCGTGTCCGAGACGCCGACATAGCGGACTTTCCCCGAACGCACGAGGTCCTCCAGCGCCGCCATCGTTTCGTCGATCGGCGTGTTGACGTCCCAGTTGTGCAGCCAGTACAGGTCGATGTAGTCGGTTTGCAGGCGGCGCAGCGAGTGCTCGCACGCTTTAATCACCGACTTGCGGCCGGAACCGCCCCCGTTCGGATCGCCCGGATAGAGATTGCCGCTGAACTTGGTCGCGATCACCAAGCGGTCGCGCTTCGCCGGGTCATGGCCGATATGGTCGCCGATAATCTTCTCCGAGTGACCTTTCGTGTAGAAGTTTGCCGTGTCGATGAAGTTGCCACCGGCCGCGATGAAGCGGTCCATGATCTGTTGCGATTCCTCGACGGAGGAGCCCCAGCCGAGGTCTTCACCGAAGGTCATCGCGCCAAGGCACAAGGGGCTGACGCGCAGGCCCGAACGGCCGAGCGTCACGTAATGATCGAGAGCCATACAAGTTCTCCGTGATATAGTTGGTTCATGTTGTGGATGGTTCAAATATAACTATAGTTTAACTATAAACTAATTTATTATTAAACCAATTAGGTGTCAAGTAGCATGGGGAAAATCGACATCACCAAGGTGTGGACGCTCAATTACCGACTCGTCGTATCAGTCATCGGCGAAGTCGCGCCCGCCCTGCACGAGCTGGGAATCGAGGTCAAAGAACTGTTTCTCCTCGCGGAGCTCGACGCGCATCCGCACCCGGCCGCACTAGCCGAAACTTTGTGTATGCCAAAGCCGAGCGTTACGGTGTATGTGAAGCGGCTCGAGGCGGCGGAACTGGTAAAGCGCGAGATCGATAATGCCGACCTCCGCCGCCACAAGCTCTCGCTGACGTCGGAAGGTCGAAAGGTGATGACCGGCGGACTCGCCCTGCTGGCGGAGGCGTTCGGCCAGCGGCTCGCCCACCTCACCGCAACACAGCAAGCCGAATTGAAGTCGCTGCTCGAAAAGCTGAGTTAGGCGCCACTAGGAGCCACCCGGTCATGCGTGCGCTTGTGCTGGTCCTAGAGGTTGTCGCGCCGGTGTTCCTAATCGTCGCTGCCCTTCATTTGCTTCTGGGCCTCAATGCGGATGCTCTGCTCGGAGCGAAGGTGAGCGCAGAAGTCGCGGCGGAACCTTCCCTCGACAGCCAGAACCGCTTCTATGGCGTCGCCTTTGCTCTGTATGGCGTCGTGCTGTACATCTGCGCCACGGATCTTCGGCGCTTCGAGCCCATCTTCAAGGCGGCAATGTGGGTCTTCTTCCTTGGTGGCATCGCACGCCTGGTGTCATGCGCAATATACGGCGCGCCTGCACTACCAGTAATCGCGCTAACCGTCATTGAACTGGTCGTTTCGCCCATTTTGCTCGCCTGGCATGCGCGGATCAAGAATAACGCCTAAAGCTCCGTTGGTGGACAGATCGTGTGCTTACGTCGTCGCGCCATGCAACACAGATGCAGTTGCACAAATCGTCACGGGACGGCCGGGAAACAGAAACTCAGGAACAAGGACTGAAATACGCAATAGACGACGACAGTCATGTGGGGCACGCACGATCAGGGCGATTTTTATCACCGACTGGTTCGCATTACGCAACGACCGCTTCTAAGTACATCGACAGGCAGCATTGAGCCCACATTAGCTCAGGGGCCTCTCGTAAGAAAACTCATCACATCTGCAAGGAGAAACCTATGCCTGAGCTTTCGCACATCGATCCGCGGCGCACCGCTGGTGATGGATCATCAGGTCGATACTCGCAATTCACCAACCGCTTGTCTCGAAAGCCTACCCGAGTGCCAGCAAAGCGGGGGGGGGCGAGACGGCCGTCCCCGGTTTGTGATTCTGTTCACACATCAGGCGCATGTTTGAGGTACATTCGGACTAAGGCATTTTTGCAGGGCAGCTGGCACGCGCAGGGAACGGCGAGAGTCCATAACAAGGGGTCGCCGGCGCCGTCATCAGTACAGTTCCGCGATTTTTCAGGGGATTTGCAATATGGCTCAATCCAGCATGCGCACCGTGCTCGCCGCGGTGCTGCTCTCTACATTTGCTCTGGCCGCCTGCAGCGGCGGCCATGACTCCCCGACTTCCACCGGCTCGTCGGGCAGCTCAAGCTCAGGCAGCTCGTCCTCCGGCGCCGCAAGCAGCAGCTCTTCTGGTGGGACGTCTTCGAGTAGCAGTTCGTCCGGAGGCAGCTCTTCAGGCGGTTCGTCTTCCAGCGGCTCCAGCAGCGGAAGCTCCTCCGGCGGCAGCGCTGCCAGCGGTTTGATTCCGCTGGTGACCGGCGATTTCAAGCTGGAACTGCTTGATCCGGTCGCCGCAATCGTCAGCGGCACCAATCCGATAGTGGTCGATAGCGGTCTGCCCAACCAACGACCCAATACCGGCGGCAGCGTGAACGTCAGCCTGTCGACCAGCTTCGCCACCGGAACAATCAACAGCAGCACCGGCGCCATAAGCAATATCCATATTGCGCTGGTCGCCTACATCAAAGGCGGCAAGATCTTCACGGTCGATAGCACTGTCGGTCACAGCCACACGCCGGTTCAAGCCTCCAGCGTCAGCAACGCCTGTGGGTTCAGGGCAGACGACAAGAAATTGTCCGATCTCGCCAATCCGGCGAACAGCTGGGTCGAGGTCAGCCAGCCAGGCCCGGATAGCACCTGCTACACCAGCGACGACACCTCTACCCTGCTGGTGAAGCTTTCAACATCGGCGAATTCCGGTGGCGTCATCATCGCGAATTTCAAAGGCGCCGTGCCCTTGAGCGGTGACACGGGCGCCATCATCGGCTTCCTCGATGGCGAAAAGAATACGGACGGCACGATAGCGATCAATCATCGCGACCCCAGCTTCGCCAATCCGACTCTGCTCAAGACTGTCGCGGCGAGTACGACGGGTGACGACAACGTCAGTGTGGCCAGCGCCGGCATCAGCTTGGTGTACTTCGCAATGCAGCTCAACGGAGACACCGCGGCGCGGTTGTACCGCTACGACGTTGCCGAAGGCGCCTTCTCGCCGGCCCTATACAGCTACACCAGCAGCGGCAAGTTTGGCGACAATGGCTCGCCGGCCGATGCAAGCAACTTCTACTTCGCGGACGGCGTCCTGGTGCAGAAGATTCCGCGCTCGGCAACGACAGCGGGCAATACAACCTTGCTCACCACGCTGGTTGCCGGTCAGCAAGTGCAGAACCTGTACCTGACGAATACGCGGGTCGTCGGACAATTATTGGACAGTGTGGGCAACGTCAGCATCTTTACCGTGCCGAAAAGCGCTACGAATGCAGGACAGACCGAGTTGGTATCGCAAAGCATGCAGACCAACTTCCTGCAGGCGGTCGATCCCTCCGGCCTGATCTACATCAACGAGATCGTGCCCGGCCCCGGTGGAGCCACCAGTATCGCGCTTGTGGCTCACGACGACGCCGCGGGCAGCACTACGGTCAACGAACAGTGGACCGGCAAAGTCGACGGCACCAGCCTCGCCGATGCCCGGATCTCCACCGATATGGCTCCGATCGCCGTACTGCGGGAACCGATCGATACAAGCGCACAGTTCCAGACGCATACGCTCTCGGCCATCAATTCGGCGACCGGCGCGGTAATAAACACACTGGGTCCGATCACCAATACCGAATTTGCGCTCGGCTTCGGATCGGGCCGCTATGTATCTGTCAGAGCTGCATCGCGGCATGGTAGCAATCCGTCACCGGATAACGACGTCTACGTTGCGGATATCCAGACAGCCAATTCGCTCGAAGCGGTAAGCACCGTCGACGGGAACGATACCTACATCGGCAACTGAGCAGTAGCAGTCATGCGGGGAGTATGGACGACGTGGCGATACCGGCGCTTTCGAGCAGGGAAACGCTCGGCCGGACCGATTCGACGCCGAGGCCGGCGGCTACGACGCCAGGCTGGATGTCTGCGAAGGCACGAACCACGTCTTCCAAGACTTCATCATCGACTCCCCGAGACCGCACAATCCATCAACCGGGTCAAACGCTTCATCGACCCCGCCCTGGGCAGAAGCCGCTCCTGAGACGCCAACCAGCACAGTCAGCCACCCCGCGTGCCGTGAATTCGACATCGAAAGCTGACGCTCGTTCCAGCAGCTTTTCTACGATCTCAACGCCCAGGTTCAGCGGAGGCAGGACCGGTCGCCTTGAAAGCTTTGTTGGGGAGCTTCTTTTTAGAGCATTGCGCATACTTCGGTGAGGCACAATTAACGCCCCGAAAGCAGACGCTCGGCAGTAACAGCTAAGGGCCGAGTGGGGACTGGTGAGTGTCAACGCCGGAAATTTCCGGGCACTCATCAGGTGTTTGAGCGGAAGGCAATGAGGATCTGGCGCGTGTGGTTCGTGATGCTTCGATTGAAGCAGACCCGCTGGACCTTCACTGAATTCCGCTGATCTGGCGGCTGTTTTCCTTCAGATGCCGCGGATCTTCGAGGCCTGCGGACCCTTCTGGCCCTGAGTGATCTCGTATTCAACCTTTTGGCCTTCCTTCAGGGGACCGCCGCCTTGCACTTCATTGACGTGCGCAAACAGATCCTTGCCTCCGTCGGCGGGCGTGATAAATCCAAAGCCTTTGGATTCGTTAAACCACTTGACCGTTCCAGTACCGTTGTTTGCCATCGTTATCTCCTCTATGCGAGCAGCATCATATTGATTGTAGACTTTAAAGCGGAGAGAGGTACTAAGCGAAGGCCGGTGGAGGATAACCTAATCGAACAACTCACCCGCTGTACTCGCCCCGCAGGAGCACATTTCGAGCAGCAGGTACCTTCTTCCAAAGTTCCAATCCTTGACCATTCACCATTAGTCCCCTTCGTTTAGTGGCTGTAGCTCAACGGTAGAGCCTCCGACCGTAAACTTGGAGATCTCTGAGCCAGCACCCATCAGTCGCCCGAGATATCGGGGTGTTCGGCCAAAGGACCACACACTGCATTTTTTCGGCTCATCTCGGTTCGAATCCGAGGCGACTCACCAATCAACGCACTTTTGGTGGACCAAACAGACACGCGTCCTGAGGAGGTCATGCACTTTGCGGGCATCCAGATTCGAGTTTGGGCACGAACCAGGCGTTTATGGCTCCCTCAGTGCAGCGCTAAATACGTCCCGCATCCTCTGACAACCTACTTATATATTGTGTCTTCCAAGGGCGTAAATGGTTATCACAGCCGCGCAAGTACCGACTACGTATATTTCGCTGATCACACGCAGCGGCCAAGGTGCTGTCCGAACTTCCATAAAGTACTGGATAATCAGACGAACCTTAAAAAAAGCAAGTGCTAGCAAGCCAACCGTGGTCCAGAGGCGATTCTGGTCGGCATGTAGAGCGTGATCGGTGCCCAGCCACCATGACAGTGCCGTCGCGGCAGTCAGGATGAACCAGACGACAGTAAACTTATAGTTGAAGAGCGCGCGCATAGTGCTTTGTATTCAGATTTGCGCTTCTAACACCGCTATCGGACCGAAGCCGGCGCCAACGCCGGATCCTCATTAATCGCCTTCGATGTCAACCACATCATCGAAAGTATCCAGACGAAATAGACGAAAAACGGGAGATAGAAGGGGAAGATGCCTTCCCAAGAGAAGACGCCTCTTTTGAAGAATGGAACACAGATGTCCGGCACAAACGACATGCCAACGAAGAAGTTGAAGTAACCGGACCAACGCGGGAAAACAGGCTTCTCGCGCGTATCTGAGAGGATCGCCAACCCCAGGGCAAAATTCCATGCGAAGAAGGCCACGAACGCAGTTACAAATGTGATCCAACCAAGGTCGTTGAGCAGCATGATTTCCGAATCGGATCGTTCAGGCCGAAACGCAGCGGTAAGCCAGCAAATCCACGGGATGATGAAAATCAACGTTCCGGATGCGAAGCCCGATACCTGGATGTAAGTCAGAACCGGAGAGACGCCCTCGATTCTCCTGGCTTGACCCGCGATGGCTGCGCCGAATGAAAAGAGAAAAGTGATACTGAGCAGAGACATCGCGAGTCCAAAGCGAATCGGCAGCGTCTGCGTCCGATAAATTTCGGCAATCTCGGATCCAGAGGCCCAAGGATGCAGTGGTGGAATGAACCCTGCGATTGGCCAAAGCCCAATAAATAAGAGCAGTACCATTGGTACCCCGGACCAGGTGCACGCCAACTGAATCGCGCGCTCTCTGCGAGCCTTCTTAGTGCTCAACAGAGCTTCTTCCCGCGCGACGTCTCCAGTAAAAGCATTCGCCATCCCCAGTGCCTTTCTATTCATTTTTCTCATCCTCTATTTCTTGCAAATGTACAACCTTTAGGGTTGCAATCAATCAACGTCGCTGCTGAAGAAAATCTTTTGCTGCCGGTCAAGAGCTTCGGACTGCTGTTCTCCCGCCGCGCTTCTACTCAGCGAAGGCCCTTTAAAATCGCTCGCGCACTCAGATACCCAGGGGCACCGGTAATGCCTCCGCCGGGGTGACATCCGGCGCTGCCGATGTACAGGCCTTTCACCGGAGTCGCGTAGCCGGCCAGGCCGCGCGCAGGACGTAGGGGCCCGAGCCGGCCTGGTACCATATCGACATGTGTGACGTTGCCGCCTGTAGGATGCGCCATCACGGCGAAGTCCTCGTTTGTCAGGACCTGACGTGCAATTTCCAGCTTGTCCAGGCCGTCGTAGTACGTGCTCGCCAAGTCAACGATGTCCTGCCCGGCCTGCGCTTTGAGTGTGGCCCACCCCTCGTCCGGCCGGTAAGGGCCCACCGCGCTGTAGAGATACAGCGTGTCCTGACCCTCTGGCGCCTGTGATGGATCCGCCGCGGACGGTATGACCGGCCACAGCGAGTAATCTTTCGAATGCGGCAGCAACCCGGCCGCCGAACGCGCAAAAGCCTTCTCGATACCTGCTTCGGTGCCAACGATGTGCGAGGACAGGCGCAGGTCGAGACCATCCTGACGCCACTTATGGTGACGCTTCATGTCCAGCTTGCCCGACAACGCCACATCGACTTTCATTTGTCCGTAGTTGCTATTCGCTACCGGGATGTTGTGCACCCGGCCCTCCATCAGCGGTGATAGGGTGCCGGCAGGCAGCAGGCGTTCCAGGGTGGTGCGTGGGTCGCAGGCGCCGAGGACCGCGTGCGTGACCGCGATCTCTGCGCCGTTGGCGAGGCGCACTCCGCATGCGCGGCCAGCTTTCAGCAGTATTTCGGCTACTGGAGCGCCCACCAACACGGTACCGCCCTTGCTGCGCAGTCGATTAGCCAGTGCGTCGGGTATGGCCTGCACGCCGCCGACAGGACGCTGGCACTTGTAGCGGTGCATGGTGGCCAGCCACAGGAAACAGGCGCCGGTGCCGCTTTGGCTGTTCGGAACCGTAGCGCCAGCGCAGGCATGCATGGCGTCGCGTACCACCGGATGTTTGAATCGCTCGCCGATGATTTCGTTGGCCGATGCGAAGGGAAATGTACCCAATTCCTTTAGATCGCCGCGTGAGCGGAACATCTCCTTGCCCACCTGCCACAAGGTCTTCATGTCCGGGCTCACCGGGTTCATCTGCGCCAGCGATAGGAACACGTCGGCGAACTTCGTCAGTACCCGCGAAAAGTCGGCGTATGCTTGGGCGTCATGCTCGGAGAAGCGGCGGATCTCATCCACCGTCCGGTTGATGTCTGCCCAGAAGGCAATAGAACCACCGCTCGGATGCAGGTAGACGTGGCCTGGGTCGATAGTGATCCGCCGCAAGCCGTGGCGATCAAGTTCAAGTTCACGCGACGGAGCGAATGAGTCCCAGAAAAATGCGTCGACCGAAAAATTGTTGATCAGATGCTTAGGTGCGCCCGGAATATTGGCAGTGGTTGAAGTGAGTCCGCCGACCTGGGGACAGGCTTCTGCAACCGTTACCTTGAGACCGCTATCGGCCAGATAGTTCGCAGCAACGAGGCCGTTGTGCCCTCCACCGATAACCACTACATCACAGGCAGTAGCTTGAACGCTCATTTCTTTCCTTTTTGGGCTGCGGTCCTGGCACGCAAGGGATAAGGCTCCATCAGTCGTTCTTGCTTTTCACCAGCGTGGGCAACTCGGCCCCTGGCGGCACCACGATCCGGCCATCGGGGCCGATGTGGATCTGGTGGGGGCCAATGGCTGGCGGCACCGCCCCCCCCGGGCAGGCGTAGTCCGAACCGTCTCCACAGACGCCATTGGTGAAATATGATTTCTCGAGTACCGCCGGCGCCCAGCCCGGACCGATGATCGCCAGGTAATTCATCGGAATGTTGTAGCAAACGAAGAGGATAGTATTGGCCGCCCCTATCATCGCCAAGCAACGCATAGTGCCCACCTTGAATCCCGCCTGAAGATGCTCACTGCCGCGTTCGACATAGGTCTGTCCCTTATCGTCACGATAATAAATCAGACACGCCAGCAGGGTCAGCACTAGAGAGTCGAGGAAAAACACGCTGATCACCGGCACCTTGTAAGCCTGATCGGGCCACAGACTGACAGGCGAATACAATCCGATGTAGGTATACATGCCGGTGCGCAGCCAAGTGGCCTCAGCCGCCACGGCGAAGAGACCCAGAGCGACGAACATGATCGAGACCAGTTTGAAGTTGCTTATGTGCGGCCAGAGCACCTTTATCCGACGCATCAACGCCACCAGCGCCACAGTCGCGCCGCAGAAGAACACCGGATAGAGCCCGAGGTAGAGCAGAACCGGCGAAGGCATCTTCTCGGCATTGGGCGACACCCAGCCCGGAACCGAAGCGTTCCACGAGCCCCAGTTGACCAGGATCGAGTTGTAGGAAAAAACCGGAGAAAGGAAGTTCAGCAGAGCATCCTGCCACCACATGCTCTGCGCAGCGATATAAAGCATGCCGTAGAGTGGCAACCGGCCCTCGCGTCGCCATCCCCTGACGACGAAGAAGTAAAACAGGATGGCCGAGATCAGCCCCAGAAACGACTGCCAGAACACCGCGTTGAACTTCATCGAGGCCGGCACCGGCGTCACACCAGTGAGCGTGGTATGCGCGTGCCCGCCGAGAATCCACGCGGCGAAGATGTAGCCGCTGAACAGCAGCCAGAACGCTCCGATGCCGGACCAGACGTATATCGCCCGCCAGCCAGCGGGGGCATGAAGTGATTCGTCCGACACCGCAGCCATGCCTACGCGTATCCGGGTTCCCTGCATATTTGCCGCCATGACATTGCCTCCTCATTGCCGAGTTGCGCCCGATCCCGGCTTCGACGCCTTGCGGCCCTCGCGCCGGAATCAGTTTTCCGATCCAGCACCGAGTTGGACCGAGTTTCTTGAACGAAACGAGTTCAACGGCGGATCCCGGATGCAATAGCCCCATGCCGCCATCAGCGTTCCGGGTCATTATATTATTTTAGAAGTTACTGTCAATAAGATATTATCAATCTATTTTGGCCGTAAGCGCCCTCCCGTGCGGCAGGAAACCAAATCCGTGCAGGACATGAACACCCGACTATTCGCTCCAACCATCGTCATCGTGATGCTGAGTCTCGGCCTTTCGCTCACCGTGGCCGACTTCCGGCGGGCAGCCTCCATGCCTCGGCCAATCTGCGCCGCCCTGCTCTGCCAGACGGTGCTTCTCCCGAGTGCATGCTTCGCCATCACCCAGGCGTTCGCACTTCCGCCGGACCTCGCCGTGGGCCTGATGCTGATGTCGGCGTGTCCCGGAGGCGCCATGGCCAATGTCTTCAGCCATCTGGCGGAAGGCGATCTAGCGCTGAATCTGACGCTGACGGCCATTAACGGCCTCCTGTCAGTCGTCTCGCTACCCCTGATCCTAGGCGTATCCATCTTTCTTCTCATCGGCGACACCCATACCGTTCCACTGCAGTATGCCAAGGTGCTGGAAACGTTCGCCCTGGTTCTCCTCCCGGTAACCGCCGGGATGTTGCTGCGCCATCGCTTTCCCCTTGAGGCGCGCCGGCTACAGCGACCGGCGAAGTTGCTGGCCGGCTGCTTCGTGCTGGGCGTGGGGATTCTTGCGGCAGTCACGGGCTGGACAACCCTCGCCGCGCATTTCGCTGCGCTTGGTGAGGCGGTGCTGTCACTAGGCGGCATCAGCCTGGTCATCGGTTATGCTGTACCCCGCCTGATGAGACTGGAGCCGCGCCAGTCCATCGCGATCAGCTTAGAGATCGGCCTGCATAACGGGGCTCTGGCCATCGCCATCGCCTCCAATCCGCATTTGCTCGGCAATGCAGAGATGGCTGTTCCCGCGGCGCTCTACGGTATTCTGATGCCCTTCGTCGCAGCCACTTTCGTCGTCCTTGTCAACGGGCGGCGCTGACCGGAGCCGCTCCGGTCAGCGCCGCCACCTTGAACGTTCTTACTCGACAGGCACATCGAAATAGGTCTGGTAACGCTTGAACGCCTCACGCGCGCGCGCCACAGCTTCGGGAGAGCCGGCGTTGAACCGGTGCGGCGGCCTCGAATCACGTGGATGGTCGACCATATACTGCACAATGCCGCGACGCCCCTGTTCGGACAGCGGAATGCCGAAGTGGCGGTACATCGCCTCGAGCGAGCCAACGGTGTCGGCCACCAAGTCCTTGTAGAACAGGTGATGCATCTGTTTCTGCGGAATCACACCCTTCTCGATCTGATCGATGACGCCGTTGAAGCGCGCCGCCGACAGAAAGGGATCCGTCATGTATTCGAGCGAGCCGCCCTTGAAGGGATGATCGGAACGCCCCCACTGCAGGGTGCCGACAATGCTGACCAGGGAAGCCAGGGAACGCACCGGATCGCGGTGCGGCCAGACAAAGCAGGCGTCCGGATACACCCTGAGAATGGTGGACATGCGATCGAGGTGCAGCGGATCCTTCAGCACCCAGTTCTTGCGCGGATTTTTCCACTGCAACAGCTTCAGCACCCGTTTGTGATAGCGAAATGCCGGCTCCCAGTCCCATTTCGGGCCATAAACCATTGCATCGTAACTGCCCACCTGCCCCATGACGTCGAAGAACGAGGGCGACATGAAATTGAAGGCCATGATGGCCATGTCTTCATGCGGTAGGCGGCCGGACAGCTCATGCATCGACGCTAGAGTTGGCGTGACACGGGTCCACTGATTGACCAGCATGTCGGCGCGGTCGATGCGCAGATCGCTTCGGTAGGCTGCCTTCTCCGGTGGCGGGCAGGGAAACATTGCCTCCCAATGCATCAGGGCGCCGTTGTCCGGGTTGTGCGCCAATGCGTTTTGGATCAGTGAAGTGCCCGAGCGGCCCTGGCCGACGATGATGATCGGTTGGACGATCTGCTCGTCCTCGATCTCCGGATGGCGCTTGTAGGCATCTTCGATGCGCAACCGGCCCTCCAGCAGCATCAGGATCTCGGAGCGTGTCATCAGCCGCCCCATCAAGGTTAGTTCGGCCTCATCCTCCAGGGCCTTGATCAGCACGCGGAAGGACTCGCGCCAGTCGTCGGCCCCGAAATCACTCAAGCCGGTGGACCGTATCGCCGTCTCGAGCAGCGACTTCTCGTCCAGCGGCACGACGCCGCTGATGTTCATGCCGTACCCTTCCTCATTGATACGCTGCACCCACTCAGGTCGTTGCGGCGGCTGCCACAGCTGGCGGTGGTCGTTGACCGGCTTGTTCATCGATGTTCTCCTGAAATATGTTGCTTTGGTGTATGGCTGGGGCCGCCCGCGGCCGCCCCGGTTTATGGCGCGATATAGGCTTCCATCATCTGCATCAAGCTGGCGCTGACGGCGTGGTCGTCGCATAGCGGACCGATCATTGCCGCCTTCACCGCCGCCCTCGGGTGCAGCCCGGCTTTCATCAGGTCTGCTGCGGCGATGAGGGATCGGGTCGAGGACACTTCAGGCATGCCGGCGGCGTCCAGCTGGCGGATCGCCGCAGCCAGGCGCACCAGGTCTTCTGCGACGTTCCGTGCAACGCCGGTTTCCCGGAGAATCACCTCCAATTCAATCTGTCTTGGCGGGAATCCCAGTTCGATCGACACCATGCGCTGCCGAGTCGAAGGCTTCAGATCCTTGAGGATGCTCTGGTAGCCAGGATTGTAGGAAACGACCAGCATGAACTCGTCGGCTGCCGCCAGAACCTCGCCGAGCCGTTCGACATGGAGCTCACGCCGGTGGTCGGTCAGCGCGTGGATCGTCACCGTGGTATCGGCGCGCGCCTCCACGATCTCATCCAGATAGCAGATTGCCCCGTGCCGCACGGCGCGGGTCAACGGCCCGTCAAACCAAACCGTTTCCCCTCCCTTCAGCAAGTAGCGGCCCAGCAGATCCGCCGCGGTAAGATCCTCGTGACAGGACACCGTGATCAGCGGCCGACCTAGTGAAGCGGCCATGGCTTCCACGAAGCGCGTCTTGCCGCAGCCAGTAGGGCCTTTGAGCATCACGGCGTGCCGGCTTTTCCAGGCCGCCTGGAACACTTCGATCTCGTCGTGGACCTGGTGGTAATAGGGTGTTGCTAACATGAATAGTCCAGTTCGAGTGGTCAGCGAAAGCCGGCGCAGCCTTCACCGACGGCTGTCGGCTTGCCGTCCGGCAGAGGCCGCGCGACGGCGCATGGGAAAAGCACTGTCGGCCGCCGCGCGCACCAGCGCCGCGCGGAACAAGGGCTCGACGCAGCGATTCAATTCGGATGGTGTCTGCAGCGTGGCATGACTGGCGGGTCCCCAGGTTCGCTGGAGGGCTTCCTTGCCGGCCGAGGAGCCGGTACTGAGACATACGCAACCGATGCCTTGCTGCAGGGCCTCCTCGAGCGCCCGCCTCACGTCGTATTCGGCGTGACTGCCTTCATAGTCCATGTCATAAGGCAGGCCGTCCGAGACGATCACCAGCAAGCGGTGCCCCATACGGGAGTGGGTGATAAGAAGGCGGCTGGCATGGCGGATCGCTGCGCCGAGTCGGGTGAAGCCGAAGGGATTGAGCGCCATCAGCCGGCCGCGGGCGCGCTGGCCGAAGCGTTCATCGAATTCCTTAATGCGCAGAAAGCGTACGTCATTGCGGCTGAACGAGCGGAAACCGTAGGCGGCAACGCTGTCTCCCAGCTCGTCCATGCCGGCGATGAGATTCCTGGCGAGTTCGCGATGCGCCTCCCAGACTGTGGCGCCAGCCGCCTGGCTGTCGTTGGTCGAAGCCGAAGCGTCGATCAAGACCATCGCGGTGAGGCCGGGGCCGGTCTTGCGCATGGACTCGTAGATCCGTCCGTCCGGGGAAACCCCGGACGCGACATCGACGACATGACGGATCAGAGCGTCGTTGTCGAGGTTTTCACCTTCGGCTTGCCTGCGATGCAGTACACGCTCCATGCTTAGCCGGGCCAGCCGCCGGCGTAATAGAGGATCGGGCAAACCCCGGTGCAGACGGTCGCCGGGAGGAAGTTCATACAGCTTCACTCTGCACCAGTTGGAAAGGTAGGCACCCGAGCTATAACTCCACTCGGGATACAGTAGACCGCCATCGTGGGGCAGTTCCGTCGAGCTGAACCGCAGGGCAGAGCCGATGGCCCTGGCACTGGAGCTGATTCGCCGAACCCACGTCGCGGCGGTGGCTGCCCCTCCGTTGCCCCCGCCGGGGCCGGGTGAACCGCTCTCCCCGGCCCTTGAGAATTTCGAGGCCTGCGTCTCGACCGTGGAACGGCTGTCGGCCTTTGGAAGGCCGGATCGCCCGTCACCTGCTTCATCCCTATTCCGCTCGTTCGCGAGTACCCGGCGTTCGACGCGCCGCTGCTGGGCTTTGCGAGGCGCATCCTGCGTTCCGGTGGCGGCCTGTCCTCGCAGAAACGCCAGGGGGCGGATGCTGCCGAAGATCTCCGGCGCTGGCGGAATGGCCCTATCAATCATCGCCCACTCCAACGAAGCGCTTGCGTCGGCTGGAACGACTCCGTGCCAGGCTGCTGCCATCGACTGCTGGATCAGCCGTGGCATGATGTCGCCGGCCACGGCAGCAATGCGTGCCGCCTCCAATCTAAGAAAGCGTGCCGTAACCGCCTCCCGCCCCAGCAGCCGCAGTGCCAGCCCATGATCGAGGCTGCCACAGCGCAGCAGAGCCGCCTGCACGACCACCGACACGACGTCGGCGTCGTCACCCTGCTCCGGTAGGAAGATGCTGGCGCCATCCGTGTATGCGCGCCCCGAGTGGTTGGCGCTCACGGCAACACCGCGTCCAGCGATAGCAGTGGCAAGGAGTGTGAGGAAGTCCAAGTGGGGCCGACGATCCCGCGACACAGCCGCTTGCCCGTTGCCTTACACCAGATGCCGGAGATGGAACGCCTTGAGGCGGTCGGCCAGCTGCCCTTCCCTTTCGGCAGGAGTAACCCACCGAGTCTCCGCCGGCAGCACCTCCTTCAAGCGACTGAGCTTGACCAGCTGAGTCTTCACGCGAGGTTCTCCCGCAGCCGGATCCGGTGTGCGTGGCAGCTGGTTCCAGCGGATCATGAACAGCGGCTCGTGCGTGTCCAGCGTGTCGATCCAATTATGGACTCCCGGATCGCGCAGCGAGAACACATAGGTGTAGGAGCCGTCGGCGTTGGCCACGCTCTGAGCATTGTTGAGGCTGCTTTGCCGGCTCCAGAAGTTTCCGCTCATCAGCCAGTAGTCGTACAGCACGGTCACCCAGTAGCCAGAGCCCCCCGGGTACAACGTCATCACGAACGCTTCGTTATCGTTGAGCTTGAGGTGGCTTCGCGCCAGCTTCTGAATCGCCATACCGCCGAAGAAGCTGGTGGTCTCTGCCGGAGAAACGGTGTTGACGTCAACGCAGGCCACCATGCGATGAAACCAGAAGTTCTCCGAAATGTCGTCGATGATGTACTTGGCGCCGAGAGCTGCGATCTGCTCCACGGTCAGCGGCGGAGCGGTCGGCGGATCGACCCGGCGAATGCGCAGGGCATGAGGATTCTGACGCCAGTCGACGCGGCTGGCGCGAACGAATAAATAGCGTGCATTGATCATCGTCTGCAGATGATTGGTGCGGCCGTTGGCCGGCTCCGGGCCGACGGTGATGATGAAGGTCCCATCGTCGCCGATGACCACGTCGCCCCAGTCCAACCCCGCCAAGTTCATGCCCATGGAGAGGTTGCCAACCACATGGAATGGACACTCGCCCACCGGGTTCTCTGACAGCTTGCCCTGGAGTTCGAAGCGTGCACGGCCATCGATGGGGATGAAGCTGTAGTTGTTGTCCACGTTTTCCGCAGTCCCAGGCCCGCGGCATCCCGGCACCTCCATCCCGAACCATTCGTGCGGGGGGCCGTACCCGTGATCCAATACCTTGGGGTAGTTCGAATCACCGTTAACCGCCAACATCAGATAATGGAACGCCCACTCATCCATTTTCTCCTCGAAGCTCACCCAGGCTTCGGCGGGCACTTCGCGGGTACACATCATCTTCCAGCGCCGCGCCGCAGCCTCCCGAGCCTGGACAATCACCGGCGCCTTGAGCAGCTTCAGGCCGAGCGCCTCCATGTCACGTTGGTCGGCTGTGGCAGTGGGATTCCTGGCCGATAAAAAGCCGGAGTTACCCAAAACAATCTTTATTTCCTCTTCAGAAACTGTGTGCATTGCCTGCTCCAGAAATGACCCGCGCAAGACTGATCCGATACCGGAACTGGTGATCACCACCGTACCAATCCGGCACTCTCTGTTATCGGGGCAACCAGCGCCAAAGGGTATTCTCAAATGCTCCCAATGCGTCGCTATGGCAGGCCCTACGGGGAGCTGGCACCTAGCAGCCTTGATTGCCGCGCTAAAGACCGACTCACACCCTAGAAAAGGAGATTATAGTGTTACGATAGTTTCTGTCAATTCGGTATTAATAACTTTTTTGTAAGGCAAGAACCGCAACATGAATAAAATGGAGACAGTGCTATTAAATCGTCAGGTTCAATCCGACAGCTTCGGTGAAGAGCGGAGCATCCACCGTTGGTGAATCAGGGGCGTTCATCGCCGTACCCCTCCATTTGCCCGCTCTCGTTTGGCGCCGCTAAACTCCATGCAGCAGTACGATGGTGCCTGGAGGACTATCAACGCAAGGCGGCAATGCGCCAGCCTCTTTTGCAAGGACTTTTTACTTGATGCCGACACCCAACAGTCAAAACACACGCATGAAGCTCAGCGCCAGACCTTCAGATCTGGAGCCGACATCGGACCCTTCTGCCCGGCAAGCGATCAAACGCAACAGGAAAAGCCAAAGAACGCGACGCCACCTCGCGGAAGTTGCGGTCGAACTATTCGAGAAAAAGGGGTTCGCGGCAACGACCATCGACGAAATCACCGACACCTCGGATTATTCGTCGAGCACTTTTTTTCGCCTGTTCACCGACAAAGAGGAAGTCGTGTTTTATGATTTCGTCGATTTGCTGGAGCAGTTAAAGGCGATTTTTGCAATGCCCAATCACGGCAATGCTTGGGTCACAATCCGCAGTGTTTTTATCGAGTTCGCCCATCTATGGGACACCGACGCCGGCGAGCTTGGCTTGCGCCGAGCCCGGCTATATCACAGTGAACCTCTGCTATATGCCCGCTTCCTCGCCAAGAACTCGGATTGGGAAGGCGAGATGGCCAAGTTGGTGCTTGCCGAATTGAAGAATGATCAAAGGCAGGTTCTGCTGAGCCGGGTCATCGCAGGCGCCGCTTCGTCTGCATTCCGCGCCGCTTTCCGGACAAAGTTCGAAAATGAAGACCTGAAGCTCGCACCTTGCGTGCGAGATGCTTTCGACAAGCTCGAGAGAATTGGTGAATTCTTTCAGACCAACCCGACCGAGACTCCGATGCAGCTGCCGCAGGGAAAGAATAGAAAGACGCCGCGCCGTGCCTGATCAGTCATCGAGTCTAGGCTTTAGCCGGATATTGATGCCACGGACCCACACCTGGGCAGGGCAGCCGCTGTGCATCAGGGAACTGCAGCTCCGGTATTTTAAATCCTTGTCCACGCAGAAAACGACGTCGCGCAACCATATGCCGTCACACCTGGGCATGATGGAATCGATGTTCACATCTTTATTGGAACGCTGGAAAAGGAGGCGAATGTTGTTGGCCGTGGTGCCAAGCCTGGCAAAAGGTTGCTTGAATTCCTCGGGTATCGTCACCCGGTTGGCAAGGTAGTCGGCGCGAACGAAGTAATCCATCATCTCCCAACCGCTGCACCGACCAAACTGGTTCCATTGTCTTTTCATCGTCGCCTTATTCCACATGGTGAGCAGCATTCTTTCTGTCACGTCGTGCGGAATGTCGGCATGCCGGTTAGAGCACACCTCGTCCTCCGCTGCACCGCCAAAGAGATCAAATCCTCCGAGCACGAAGCCATGCTGTTCAGCGCATTGCAGCTCCCGGGTGTCGCCAGGTTGGTCATAGCAGAACTGCGGCGACCAAGTCAGCGAGACGCCCCAATGCTCCGTCGCCTCGTCAGCTCCCGAAAATGCCGGGAGCAGCACGAATAGCATCGCCATCCAGCGCGCCACTTGGAATCAATTCCCGGAAGGACCCGCCGATCCCGTCGCGGCAGGCTGGTCTGTGGGAATTTGCGGTGCTGAAACGGCTCCAGCAACTATCTTGAGTACGACGCGCCGGTTCTGCTCTCTTCCTTCTTCGGTACCGTTGTCGGCGACCGGCTGTGAGGCGCCGAAACCGGCAGCGCTTATCCGATCACCGGCAATCCCTTTCGCCACCAAGTAGTCACGAGCAGCCGCCGCCCGGCCCGCTGAAAGCCTCCTGTTGTACTGGTCCGAGCCCCGGTTGTCGGTATAGCCGTCAATCTCGATGTGAATAGCCGGATAGGCATTCAATTCATCGGCAACGTTGTCCATGATCGTCTTCGCGTTTGGAGTCAGCTCCGTCTTATCGAATTCGAAATTAACACCACGCAGAGTCATCATGTCGCCGGTGCCGCAGCCCGACAGTGAGACTCGTTCACCTGTGGCCGGTGCTTTGCAAGGTGGGGGCAAGGGCGCTGCAGGCACCGGACAGCCCCTGTCGTCGACCTTGACGCCCTGCGGTGTATCGGGACACTGATCGGCGTTATCTGCCACACCATCGCCGTCGGAGTCCGGGGCCTGCTCGACCGGAACCACCGCCGGCGGCGGTGGCGGCGCCTCCTGCGGAATTTCGTGAGTGAGGCCTATCGGCAATTGAACCCCGATGCTGAATATCACACTATTGAAAGTCTTCGGCGCATCGACATCCGGCGTCCCCGCAGCAACGTCCTTGCTGTCCCTGTCCCGCGAACCCCCTTGGTATATAGCTTCTACTCGCAATCCGCATTCGTATCGTCCGAAGCGAAATGGGACAAGGTCGCCAAGGCCGCCTTGGTAAATCGTGGTACCTACCGACGAGTTGCTCACGCCGGGGTAGCTCTTTGTGTCTTGTGCGCCGGCGCCAATCAGGAGATAGGCATTTTCGAACAAGCGATTGACCAGGGACTCTTCGTTCAGCTTCGGCCCCAGCGAATTGAAGAACGGGAAGATAAGACCGTCTATCGTCCCGCCATACAAATGCGCATTGGAGCCCCCATCAACTGAGACAAGCGAATAGTACCCGCGGCCCTCGACGGCAAAAAGCTGCTTTCGATAACCGACGGCCAATGCCCCACCCTGACCGATGCCAAGGGTGCTCGAACCCTGGCTCAGGGTAATTGTTCCCATTGGAGAGAGATATCCGCCGACATAGAGAGGCCTGTCCGAGACATCGGCATGCGCTGCGCCGGTGACTACGGCCAGCACCCCTACAAAAAGAAATTCGGAGAGCCTGTTTTGAAGTTTGTTCACTGAGCTTGCCCTTTATGACCAGAAGAACGGATTTCGGCGGAAGTCAAAAATCCCACTGAAGCTTGACGCCCATAGTGAAGGGAGGAGCGAGCAGTGTGCCAGTGTCAAAATCGAAATCCTGTTTCGTATAGTAGTAGTGTGAGCTCGCTAAGTTCTTGCCGAAAATCGTGAGACGCGTACCCCACGGCTGATAGAGGTAGCTGGCACGCGCGTTAACGACGGCGTAATCGGTCTGAGCGTCTCGCGTAACATTCTGCGCGGAGAAATAGAAACCGCTGTTGTAATAGACATCGGCCGCAATTTCCATGCTGCCCTGGCCCAGATCGAATGCATAGCTAGGCCCTATGTTTCCCGAAAATGTGGGGGTACGCACCAGCGAATTTCCGGTGAAATTGCGCCCAGGTGTCAGCCCACTTTCGCTGCCCCCCAAAACCAGCAATCCGTTGCCGCCGAAGAAGAGCCCGGTGGTATTATCAAAGCCAGCGCCGTTTTGGAAGTTTGTGTAGCGTCCTCGCAAATAGGCGCCGCCCCCCGTGATAACTAGGCCTGGCAGTGACTCCGGTAGAACCTGCCAAGTCATGTCGAAGTCGGCTCCCTGGATCTTCGCCGACTGAGCGGTCTCGAAGTTGACCGCGCCGCCGCTAGTGAGAGAAACAAGTCCGATCTGGACGTTTTTAATATTGTTTTGGAATATCGCAGCGTTGAACTTCAATGTACCTTCCAACAGCGTCGATTTGTAGCCCACTTCATAAGTTGTCGTTACTTCCGGGGGGACGTAGGCAGGCTTGGTGTAAATAGCGATGATGTTATAGGTGCCGCTCTTGAACCCCTTGCTGAAAGACATGTAGGTGTGCTGATCTTCATTGATCTTGAAGTCGAGCACCGCCTTGGGCGAAAAGCTGGAAGAACTGGTGCTCTTTGTCCCGAAGTTGAATACCGGGATCAGTTGATTGTTGTCGAGGGGATTCTCTGCAGCTACCGTCGACTTCTGCAGCGTACGGGTTTCGGTCTGGAAGCGGCCACCCAAGGTAAGAGATAGGTAATCGGTGAAATCGACAGTGCCCTGCGCGAACTCGGCCTGCGACACGGTGCCAAGCACGCCAGCGAGATTCAAAGAGATGCCGTTTTTTGTGTCGCCACCCAGCAGATTTCCGACAACTGGAATCGATTCCAGCGTATTCAGCAATGGAGAGGTCAGCCCTGTGAGCAATCCGGTCGGATGAGAAAGAAAGTTGACGAGACCCGGCGCCAGCGAAAACTGGATAGAGTTGTAGCCAGCAGAGCTATTGATGTAGTAGATGCCGCCGATCCACTTCAACCAGTTCGGGCTGGAATCATTGGAGATGAACTGTAGCTCACCAGTCCTAACGTGCGCGAACTGTCCCGGAGTTTCAAATGTCACTAGTGGAATCTTAGAACCGTCGTAGTCCACCTTCACAACGGCTGGTCCGATGTGCTGAACGCCTCCGAGGAAGCGCATATCGAACCAAGGCACGTGATACTTGATGTCGGCCGTCGCGACACGCGAATAGGTATTCAGATACGTGGGAGCATCCTGATCGTCGACAAAGTCCGGCGTTGATGTCACTCCCAACAGCTTGCCCAGCGGCTTTGGATCTTTCGCCGCGAGGAACGATGCTGTTGCACCACGGGTGTTCAAGAAGGTGTAGCCGAATACTGCCTTCAGATTCTCGAGCGGATTCCAACCGAGTTTCGCTGAAAACCCTTGGGAAATGTCCTGCGGCAGTTTTCCGGGGCTGGCAGAGTCCGTCCCCAGATGGTAGTAGGAGTCCTCCTGATAGCGTAGTCCTGAAAGTGAGATTGCCAGCGTGTCGCTGATAGGAATGCTGGTGAACAGCCGCGCGTGAAGGCTGTTGTAGCTCTCGCGGCTGACTAGCAGTGAGGTCTGTAATTCGCTGCCGGGTTCGGGCTGCTTGGTGATGATGCTGATGGCGCCGCCAGTCGAGTTGCGGCCGAACAGCGTGCCCTGTGGTCCCTTTAGCACTTCGATTCGCTGAACGCTACCAAGCGCAGAGGCAAGGCCAAAACCGAAAGGATAATAGATGCCGTCGATGTAAGTGGCAACACTGCCATCCGCGGACGGAATGAATGCGTCGGTGCCGACGCCGCGGATGTATACAAGGGTGTAACCCACCAGTGAGTTGTATTGCAAACCCGGAGTGGTCAGCGTCAAGCCCTTTGGTTCGTCGATGCCCTTGGCATCAAGCATCGCACCACTGAAAGCCTGCACTGAGATGGGCACGCTTTGGAGGTTTTCCTCGCGCTTCTGCGCCGTCACGACGATTTCTTCCACCATGCGGTTCTTTGATACTGCCTGCGTGGTAGTCGCAGGGCTCTCTTGACCCGTACTTGAAGACGTCTGCATCTGAGCCGGCTGCGGCATAGATGCCGCGTTCGCCGGAGACACGCTGTCGACTCCGGATGACTGGGCCGATGCTTTTTCCTTTGCCTCTGACTGCGGCTGCACGGGAGTCGGAACAGACTTCGCCGGTGCAGCTGGTTCTGATCCCAATATCGAATCCAAGCCGCCGCTGCCATCTTGGGCGAACACCACCTTTTGTTCGAAGCCGAACAAAATGACAACAGCCAATACGACACGACGAATCATTGTCACGTCACTCCTCCAGGGGTGGCACCGACGCGCCACGCTTTATTTCTAGCGTTTGTTGTATCGAAATTTGTATACGACTCAGGGCTAGCTTCACTCAACCAAGCATTTTTCCGATCCTGTTGGACAAAGGATCGCCCTTACGCCGAGCGAGCAAACTTCACTATTTGTTACTGCCATGCTCCTCCCCTCCTTCGCTTCCTCCAGTCACCTTATGCGCTGCATATTTACCGGCCGTTCGGCGAATCCAATGCGCCCTGCTAATCAGGACTTATTCGCAAATGGCTAGTATCATTTTTTTTGGGAGTATATGCCGTTTTGGACGCAATGGAAGCTATAAAGGATCGACGATCGTGTGAATCGTCTTTTCCGACGAAATTCTAAACCTTGGCATTCCATTCACTGAGCGAAAGGCGAGCTGAAAAGTAAGGGGGAAATTTTTGATTGCCAGATCAGGAATAAACTTTTATATTGATAGTATCTACCGTATTTCTTCGGAGCCAATCGCACAATCAAGAGGAATTTGCAGCGGTGTCCGAACAAAAGCCCACCAACGTCACCTGGCACGACGGTGAAGTGACCCGCGCCGACCGTGCCGCACTGCTCGGGCACAGCGGCGCCACCATCTGGTTCACCGGCCTGTCCGGCTCCGGCAAGAGCACCGTGGCGGTGGCGCTGGAGAAAGTCCTGCACGGCCAGGGCAAGCTGTCCTACCGCCTCGACGGCGACAACGTGCGCCTCGGCATCAACAAAAACCTCGGCTTCAGCGCCGAAGACCGCGCCGAAAACATCCGCCGCATCGGCGAGATCGCCAAACTGTTCGTCGACACCGGCGTCATCGTCCTGTCCAGCTTCGTCAGCCCCTACCGTGCCGACCGC
This sequence comes from Nevskia sp., assembly GCA_028291705.1. Taxonomy (GTDB): domain Bacteria; phylum Pseudomonadota; class Gammaproteobacteria; order Nevskiales; family Nevskiaceae; genus Nevskia. Next base: position 914 of record JAQGNS010000401.1, on the reverse strand, counting down.
GACCTGGTGCGCAAGCTGCACGAAGAAGCCGGCATGGCCTTCATCGAAGTCTATGTCGAAGTGCCCCTGGCCGAAGCCGAGAAGCGCGACCCCAAAGGCCTCTACAAGAAAGCAAGAGCCGGCCTGATCAAGAACTTCACCGGCATCGACGACCCCTACGAAGCCCCTGAGGCGCCCGAACTGGTGCTGCACACCGACCAGATGAGCCTCCAGGACGAGGTCCAGGCCCTGCTCGGCCTGCTCCAGCAGCGCGGCATCCTGCCCGCCTGAATACAGCCTCCACCAATCACCCCTTCACAACGCTACGGACAGTCCCATGATCCAGCCGCACGGCAGCCCCGAGTTGAAGCCCCTGTTTTTCTACGACACGCAGCAGCACCACACCCTGCTGAAAGAAGCCGAGAGCCTGCCCAGCCTGCTGCTCAACTCCGCCGCCGCCGCCAACGCCGTCATGCTCGGCGCCGGCTACTTCAACCCGCTGCCCGGCTACATGAACCTGGCCGACACCCTGTCCGTGGCCGAGCACCTGAAGACCAGTTCCGGCCTGTTCTGGCCCGTCCCCATCGTCAACCTGACCAAGGAAAAAGGCCTCAAGCCCGGCCGTATCGCCCTCAGGGATCCCAACGTCGAAGGCTACCCGGTCCTGGCCGTGATGGACGTCCAGGCGGTGGAGACCATCAGCCCTGAACAGATCGAATTCGTCGCCAAACACATCTTCGGCAACCTCGACCCCAAGCACCCCGGCGTCGCCACCTTCACCCAGCTCGGCGACACCCTGCTGTCCGGTCCGATCCAGGTCCTGAACTTCAGCTACTTCCAGACCGACTTCCCGGACACCTTCCGTACCGCGGTGGAAATCCGCAACGAGATCCAGGAGCGCGGCTGGAAGAAGGTCGTCGCCTTCCAGACCCGCA
>JAQGNS010000386.1 GCA_028291705.1 Nevskia sp. | reverse complement strand
GCGATGTTCACCCAGGACTACAAGGCCCCGGGCATGCTGGTGGCGGTGGTGGCGCATCCGCAGCGCTTCGGCGCCGTGCCGAAGAGCGTTGATGCAGCCAAGGCCAAGGCTATTCCCAACGTGGTCGAAGTGGTGCAGTTCGGCGGCAGCGCCCACCGCTTCGCCGGCGTCGCCGTACTGGCCAAGAACACCTGGGCTGCGCGCAGCGGCCGCGATGCCCTCGAGATCGAATGGGACGAGAGCCAGGCTTTCAAGTTGGGTAGCGCCGAGATCCTGGCGCAGTACAAGGAGATGGCGAAGAAGGACGGGCTGGTGGCGCGCAAGGACGGCGATGCCGCCGCGGCGCTGGCCAAGCCGGCCAAACTGATCGAAGCCGAATACGAAACGCCCTACCTGTCGCACTCGGCGATGGAGCCGCTCAACTGCGTGGTCAAGCTCGGCGATGGCACCTGCGAAATCGTCAACGGCGAGCAGATGCATACGCCGGACCAGGGTGCCGTCGCCGCCCTGCTCGGCATCTCGCCGGACAAGGTGTCGATCACCCAGCTCTACGCCGGCGGCAGCTTCGGCCGCCGCGCCAACCCCCAGGCCGACTACGTGCTGGAAGCGGTGGCCATCGCCAAGGCCGCCTGGGACAAGGGCGTCAAGGTGCCGGTGAAGATGGTGTGGACGCGCGAGGAAGACACCCGCGGCGGCTACTACCGTCCGGCCACGTTCCACACCGCGCGCCTGGCCCTGGACGACGGCGGCCAACTGGTCGCCTGGCATCACCACACCGTGACCCAGTCCATCATCAAGGGCACCGCCTTCGAGGCGTTCATGGTCAAGGACGGCATCGACGCCACCTCGGTCGAAGGCGTCGCCGACATGGCCTATGAGATTCCCAACATCAAGGTCGAATTGAGCACGCCCGACAACATCGGCGTGCCGGTGCAGTGGTGGCGTTCCGTCGGCCATTCCTACAACGCCTTCGTCAAGGAAGGCCTGATCGACGAAGCCGCCGTGGCCGCCGGCAAGGACCCCTACGAATATCGCCGCGCCATGCTCGGCAAGGCGCCTCGCCTCAAGGGCGTGCTGGAACTGGTGGCCGACAAGGCCGGCTGGAGCAAGCCGCTGAAGCCAGGTGCCGCTGGTGAAAAGCGCGGCCGCGGCATCGCCGTGCACGAGTCCTTCAACACCTTCGTCGCCCAGGTCGCCGAGGTCACCATCAAGTCCGACGGCAGCCTCAAGGTCGACCGCGTGGTCTGCGCCGTCGACTGCGGCCTGGCCATCAACCCGGACATCATCGTCGCGCAGATGCAGGGTGGTATCGGCTACGGCCTTACCGCCGCGTTGCACGGCGCCATCACCCTCGATGGCGGCGTGGTGCAGCAGTCCAACTTCCACCAGTACCTGCCGCTGCGTATCAACGAGATGCCGGTGGTGGAAGTGTTCATCATGCCTTCGGCGGAGAAGCCCACGGGCGTCGGCGAACCCGGCACGCCGCCGATTGCCCCTGCCGTGGTCAACGCCATCGCCGCCGCCACCGGCAAGCGCATCCGCAAGCTGCCCATCGCCGACCAGCTCACCGCATGAGTCCAGGAGCGGGGCGGAACGGTGTTGCCGGATGAATACACCGCAGGAATTCGGTGTGCTGCTGGAAGGCTTCAAGCGGCTTGAGCACCAGGGCTTCGCCGGCGGCGCGGCCCTGGCCACGCTGACGCGCACCCACGGCAGCACCTTTCGCCGCGCCGGTGCGCGCATGCTGGTCTGTGGCGACGGCACCATCGTGCGCGGCCTTTCCGGCGGCTGTCCCGAGGCCGACATCATCGCCCGCGCCCATGACGTGATCGGCGCCGGCACCGCGCGCATCGTCCGCTATGACCGCGAGAACGGCCTCGACGCACTGATCGAACTGGGCTGCGGCGGCGAACTGGAAGTGCTGATCGAACCCTTGGCGCAGGCCTCCGACCTGGGCTTTATCGGCGCGGTGGAGCAGTGCATCGCCTCGCGCGTCCCCGGCTTCCTCGCCACCGCCTTCGCCCGCAACGGCAGCGTGCTCGGTCCGCGTCCGCAGCGCCTGGTATGGAGCGGCGCAACCCTGCACGACGAATTCGGCGACAGCAGTTTTGCCGCCGCCCTGATCGAGCACGGCGGCACCGGCCGGGACGGCAAGCGTCCGCATGTGCAGGGCTTCGATTCGGCCCAGGGCCCGGTTGACGTGCTGTTCGAAACCCTGCTGCCGCCTTACGCGGCCGTGCTGGTCGGCATCAACGCCGCCTCGCTGGCCCTGGCGCGCATCGGCCGCGGCCTCGGTTGGGACGTGACCCTGGTCGATCACCGTGACGGCCAGCAGACTCCCGCTGCAATGGCGCCCGGCACCAGGCTGGTCAGCGCGCAGCCCGGTCAGCTGGCACATCGGGTCAGTCTCGACAGCCGCAGCTTCGCCGTGGTCATGACCCACAATCTCGAACGCGATATCGAATACCTGCGCGAACTGCTGCCCACGCCGCTGGCCTACATCGGCGCCATTGGTTCGCGCCAGCGCGCCGGCAAGCTGCTCGAAGGCTGCAAGGCGGCGCCGCCGCGCGTGCATGCGCCGGCCGGCCTCGACCTCGGTTCGGAAACGCCGGAAGAAATCGCGCTGGCCATCGCCGCGGAAATCCTCTCCGTCACCACCGGCCGTGCCGGCACTTCGCTCAGCGCCAGTGTTGGGCCGATCCACTGATGCCAGCACAGCCTCTGGCCGCGATACTGCTTGCGGCGGGCTCCGCCAGCCGTTTCGGCAGCCCCAAGCAATTGGCCGAGATTGACGGCGTGACGTTGGTGCGGCGCGCGGCCGAGGCGATTCTGGAGTGCCGCGCCGAACTGATCGTGGTCACCGGCGCCAATGCCGAGCTGGTTTCCGGCGCGCTACGCGGCCTGCCGGTGCGGCTGGCACATAACCCGTTCTGGGACCTGGGCATGGGTGAATCCATCGCCCGCGGTTTCCGCGAACTATCGCGCCAACTCGCACCGCCGGTGGCCAGCTTGCTCTGCCTGGTGGATCAGCCCATGGTCGGCGCGCCGCAGTTGCGGCGCCTGATCGACCGGCACCTCGCCGAGCCGCGGCGCATCGTGGTCAGCGATCATGGCGAAACGGTGGGGCCGCCCTGCCTGTTCCCGGCGGAGTTCTACGCCGAGCTGGCGCAGCTCTCGGGCGCCAAGGGTGCGCGCAAGGTGCTCGAAGCGCACCGCGATGCGGTGGTCACCATAGCGCTACCGGAAGCGGCGCTGGACATCGACCGGCCGGAAGACCACGCGCGGGCGCTGCAAGAACTGGCGCAGCGCACCTAGCTTCAGTGCCAAAGCGACAGGGCAGGCAATCGCCGCTTTCCCCGCCTGCAAGCGGGAATCCCGGTATCCTGTATCGCATGCGAATCCTCCTGCGCCGAGGCTGGCCCCTGATCCTCTGGGCGAGCCTGTCGTTTTCTGCGCAGGCCGCGCAGCCGCCCAAGCCCACAATCGAGGAGCGGACCACGGCGGCTTGCGTTGACGGTTCGCGTTTCCAGGCGGGTGGCGGCGAGTTGACCCTGGCTTACGACGCGTCCGCCTTTGCCGTCGGCGCCCAGCGCATCTGTGCCTGGACGGTCCGTGCCGCCCTCGCCGTGAATGCCTATTACGGCCGCTTCCCCGTCAGCCGCGTGCGCATCGTCATCAAGCCCGAGGGCGGCGCCGGCGTACGCGGGGGTACCACGTATGGCGACGCCGACGACGGCCAGCCGCTGATCGTCATCCGGCTGGGTCGCGACGTCGACGCGGCCACGCTCGACGACGACTGGACCATGACCCACGAAATGGTGCACTTGTCCGTGCCCTCGGTGCCGGAAAACAGCCACTGGCTGGAAGAGGGCATCGCCACCTACGTCGAGCCCATCGCCCGCGTGCAGCGGGGCCAGCTCGAGGCGCCGCGCATCTGGACCGACATGCTGCACGGCATGCGCAAGGGCCTGCCGGCGCAGGGCGATCGCGGCCTCGACAATACGCCGACCTGGGGTCGCACCTACTGGGGCGGCGCCCTGTTCTGCCTGCTTGCCGATGTCGAAATCAGGCAACGAACCGGCAACCGCAAGGGCCTGCAGGATGCCTTGCGCGGCGTGCTCGCCGCCGGCGGCAACATCCGCCAGGACTGGTCGGTGCAGCGCATCTTTGAAGTCGGCGACCAGGCCACCGGCGTGCCGGTGCTGACCGGCCTGTATCACCAGATGGGCGATGCACCCATGCCGGGGCGTGAGACGCTGGAAGCGCTATGGAAAGCCTTGGGCGTCGAAGTCGATGGCGATGGCGTGCATCTTGACGAAGCGGCGCCGCTGGCCGCCAGCCGCCGTGCCATCACCGCGCACAACGAATCTCATCCACCAGGCCCCGGCATCGCCGGTGCGCGCAATCCTTCCAGCCAGTAGGTCGCACTCCACGATTGCTCGCCGATGGTTCGTGTCAGCGTGCGGATGATCGTATCCGCCTCCGGCGGCACCGGCCGTTCACGCACATCCACCCAGCGGCAGGCCAGTTCGGTGCGCGTATCGATCAGCTGCAAGCCGGCATTGCGCAATTCCCATAGCGTGCTTTCCAGCGCCGCCGCGTCACCGCCTGAATCGAACTTCGCCGTCAGGGCGCGCGCTTCCGCGGGGGTGGGGAAGGAAGGTGATTGCATGATTGCTGCTCCGCATTGCAGATGGATGTTGCAGACGTTAAGTATCTTCCGAGAATTCGTGCTTTACGAAGTGCCAGCCAGCGCCGCTTGCACCTTCGCCGCATTCGGCGAACCCACCGCCCGCAACTCCTGCGCGAATAAAGCCACCCGCCATTCCTCAACCACCCAGCGCGCCGCATGGAAGGGGCCGGGCAGTTGTTGCGAACCCGTCTGGACCTGCCGCGTCATCTCCAGGTCCCGCTGCGGCTTGTGCGGCAGGCGGTCGAGCCGGATTGAAGCTGCCTTCAGATACACCGCCACGCGCGCCCAGCTTTCCTCGGGAATCTCCACGATGAAGCCGGGTGCGAACAGGGTCTGCAATTGTTTGCGCAGATCGCTTGCCGCTTCCGGCCAGGGCTTGGCGGAGGCGTCCAGGCGCTTGCGCAGGTCCATCGCTGCAATGAGCCAACCGCAGACCTCGTCCATGCGCGCCGCCGCCTCGCGGCCGAACTCGCCGCGCCGCTCCAGCGCCGAGCGGAACGCCGCTTCGTCGCGGATCGTCGCCGGCTCCCAGTAGGCCCGCGCCGCGCGCTCGGCCACCTGCTGCGCCAGCGCTTCGGCACCCAACCCGGTTTGCGCCAGCGAGATGCCGAGACGGCTGCGCGCCGTCTTCGCCAGATCGCGCAGGCGGTCAGCTACCCGCGCCAGCAGCAGCGCCTGCGCCCCTGCCTCGTGTGCCTGCCGCGCCGCCGCGGCGGATTCGAACAGGCGCAGGGCTATGCGGCCTTCATTCACGTTCAGTGCGGGGTAGGCCCGCGCGCCGTCGATTTCCACATGCTCCGGCAGCGTTCCGAAATCCCAGTCCAGCACCGTCTCTCGCGTCCAGCGCCGCGCTTCTTCGCTGTTCGCGGCGCGGCGCCCCAGTTCGCTGCGAGCGGCGCCGCCGTGGCGCTGCTGCAGGGCGGCGAGCGTGTTGGCCTCGCCCAGCGGCGCGCCGTTCGCATCCTCCAGCAGCAGGCGCGGCAGCAGGTGCGCTTCGAGCTTGCCCGGTGTGAAATCGGCGGGCGTCAGCGTCACCCCGTTCATGCTGTGGAAGCGCTTGCACATCGCCGCCAGCAGCTCGCCGTCCTGCGGCCCGGTGCTCGCCGCGATGGCGTTGGCGTATTCGGCGGCGGGTGTGCACAGGCGGCGCAATTGCATCGGCAGCGTGCGGATCAGGGCTTCGATCTTCGCTGGCAGCAGTCCCGCCACCAGCCAGTCGAAGCGTGTCGCGGGCAGGGCGAACAACTGTGCGATGGGAATGTGGAAGGTCACGCCATCGGTGTCGCTGCCCGGATCGTGGGAGTAACTCAGCTTGATCCTCTGCCCGGCGAGATCGAGATGATCCGGAAACTGGGCCGACACATCGGCGTTGGCACCCGGCTTCAGTACGTCGGCCTCGCTCATGCGCAGCATTACCGCGGCCTTGCCGACTTCACCCGGTTTCAGTCCGGCGCCGAGCCGGCGCAGCCAGCTGTTGAGACCGGCCGTGGTGCAGACATCAGGGGGAATCAGCGCGTCGTAAAAGGCGAAGAACTGGCTCTCGTCCGCCAGCAAGTCCGGCCGCCGCAGCCGCGCTTCCTTGTCGCGCACCGTCTCGATCAGCGCCAGGTTCTTCTCCAGGAAGGCCGGTTGCCGCGGCATGTCGCCGCGCACCAGGGCCTCGCGGATGAAGATGACACGCGCGGCGGCTGGCTCATCCGATCCATAATGCCGTGCCCGTTTTAACACCTGCATGCCGAACAGGGTTACCGTCTCCATTGCCGTGACGATGCCGCGCTGCGCGTTCCATTCCGGATTCTGCAGCACGCGCTTGACCAGGTGCGGCGCCACGTCGGCCAGCCACTCCGGATCGATCGAAGCGTTGACGCGGGCGAACAGCTGGCTGGTTTGCGCCAGCTGCGCGCACATCAGCCAGGGCGGTGCTTTCTTCGCCAGCGTCGAGCCGGGGAAGATGCGGAAGCGCCGCCCGCGCGGGCCGAGGTAGTCCGTGTTCTCCGGCTGCTTCTGTCCGATGTGGTCGATGAGGCCGGCCAGCAGGGCCTTGTGCAGCGGCGGGTAGAGAGTTTCCAGCGATTGCGGCGCCATCGGCGTGTTTGCCACGGCGGCGGCCGAATCCGCTTCCTGCCCTTTGTGCTGTGCGGCGCCCCGGGCATCTGCGGGCAGGGCGGCGTTCTGCCGCTGCCTCTGCTGTCCGTTGCCGCCGAGCATGTCGACGATCTGCTTGTGGACCGACTCCCACTCCTCCATGCGCAGGTAGGAAACGAAATGTTCCTTGCACAGGCGCCGCAGTTGCCGGTTGGAACCGCTGTCGCTCCATTCGCGCCAGCGTTGCCACAGATTTAGCAGGGTGTAGAAATCGGACTTGGGATGCTGCCACTCGGCGTGCTTGGCCCGCGCCGCGGCCTGTGCATCCGGCGGCACCTCGTGCGGATCCTGCACCGACAGTGCCGCCGCCAGTATCCACACCTGCTCGCGGCAGGGCGTGTCGCGCCCGGCCAGCGCGATGCGCGCGATGCGCGGGTCCAGCGGCAGCCGCCCCAGCTCCCGGCCGAGCGGCGTCAGCCGGCGTTCCTCGTCGAGCGCGCCAAGCGTCTGCAACAGCCGGTAGCCTTCCGCCACGTGGCGCCCTTCCGGCGCGTCCAGCCAGGGGAACTCCTCGACATCGCCCAGGCCCAGCGTCGCCATCTGCAAGATCACCCCGGCCAGGTTGGCGCGGCGAATTTCCGGATCGGTGAACAGCGGACGCTGCGTGAAGTTCTCTTCCTCGTACAAGCGCAGCGCGATGCCCGGTCCGACGCGCCCGCAGCGGCCGGAGCGCTGGTTGGCGGCCGCCTGCGAGATCGGCTCGATCTGCAGCTGCTGCACCCCCAGCCGCGGCGAGAAGCGGTTGATGCGCGCCGTGCCGGTATCCACCACGTAGCGGATGCCGGGCACCGTCACCGAGGTTTCGGCCACGTTGGTGGCCAGTACGATGCGCACGCCACCGCGCGGGGAGAACACCTTGTCCTGTTTCTCCGCCGGCAGCCGCGAGTACAGCGGCAGCACCTCGGCGCGCGGAAAGCGCCCGGGCAGGGAGCGGGCGAGGTCGTTGATCTCGCGCTCACCCGGCAGGAACACCAGCGTGTCGCCGGTCCTGCCGCTACGCCACAGCTCTTCGATGCCGGCGCTGACCTGTCCTTCCAGATCGTCGTCCGGGTCCGGCTCGCGGTAACGCATCTCAACCGGGTAGGCGCGCCCTTCGACGAGGAAGATCGGCGCGGGTACCATCTCCTTGCCGTCGGCGGATGGCGACGAGAAATGCCGCGCCAACTTTTCCGGGTCCAGCGTCGCCGAGGTGATGATCAGCTTCAGTTCCGGCCGCCGCGGCAGCAGCCGCTTCAGCCAGCCCAGCAGGAAGTCGATGTTGAGGCTGCGCTCGTGCGCTTCGTCGAGAATGATGGTGTCGTAGGCCAGCAGCTCGCGGTCGCGCTGCAGCTCGGCCAGCAGGATGCCATCCGTCATCAGCTTGATCAGCGAGCGCTCCGATACCCGGCGGTCGAAACGCGTCTCGTAGCCGACCAGTTCGCCGACCTTGGTGTTCAGTTCGCTGGCGATGCGGTTGGCCACGCTGCGCGCCGCCAGCCGCCGCGGCTGGGTATGTCCGATCAGCCCGCGCACGCCGCGGCCCAGTTCCAGGCACAGCTTGGGCAGCTGCGTGGTCTTGCCCGAGCCGGTCTCGCCGCAGATCACCACCACCTGGTGATCGCGGATCGCCTCCAGCAACTCGTCCTTGGCCTGCACCACCGGCAGCTCGGCCGGATAGGTGATCGAAGCCGGCCGCAATCGCTCTCGATTCTCCGCCGCGATCAGGGCTTGCTGCACATCCCGCTCGAAGCGCGCGGTGTCGAACTTCGGATTGCCCTGTGCCCCGCCCAGCTGACGCCCGAGGCGCGCCGCGTCGCGCAGCAGCAGCTGCGGGCGAACCAGGTCGTACTGGGCTTGGAGGGAAGCGGGCTGACTCACGAAACGGACCGGGGAAAATGGCCGCTATGATAAGGCAGGCGCCCTCCTGGAACCTGTATTCCGCCACCCGGGCGGCGGCCAGGCCACTGCGCTATGCGCTAGGACTTCTTCCGGGCCGCCGGTTTCCTGGTCGATTTGCGGGCCGATTTCTTGGCGGCGGCCTTCTTGGGGACTTTCGCCCCTTTCTTGCGCGCTTCCGACAGGCCGATCGCAATCGCCTGTTTGCGACTCGTCACCTTCTTGCCCGAACGCCCGCTCTTCAGCGTACCTTTCTTGCGTTCGTGCATGACCTTTTTGACTTTCTTCGCTGCAGCCTTGCCATATGCGGGCATCGGTCTTCTCCTCCAGATCGCGGCCTTTCGCCGTGGGATATTTGCTTATGCGCTGCCGGTCACACCGCCCATGATCGGCAGGATCACGCCGGTGAGGTAACTCGAACAGACCGGTGCGGCCAGGAAGACATAGGCCGGTGATATTTCCTCCGGCTGGGCCGGCCGCTTCATGTCCGTGCCGTGGCCGAAGCTGGAAATCTTGTCGATCGGCTGGTCGGCGGGATTCAGTGGCGTCCACACCGGTCCCGGCGCCACCGCATTGACCCGGATGCCGCGCGGCGCCAGGTTCGTCGCCAGCGCCTGGGTGAAGGCGTGGATGGCGCCCTTGGTGGTCGAGTAGTCGAGCAGCACCGGCTGTCCGAACAGCCCGGTTTCGGAACCGGTGTTGATGATGGCGGCACCCGCCTTCAGGTGCGGTACCGCGGCTTTCGCCATGTGGAAATAGCCGTAGATATTGGTCCTTATGGTCTCGTCGAAATGCTCATCGGTGAGCTCTTCGATCGACTGGGCGTGCTCCTGGAAAGCCGCGTTGTTGACCAGGATATCGAGCTGGCCGAAGGCCTCGACCGTCCGCTCCACCGCCGCGCGGCAGAACGCGGCATCCTTCACATCGCCGGGAATCAGCAGGCAACGGCGTCCTTCCTTTTCGACGTATTGCCTCGTCTCCTCCGCGTCCTCGTGTTCGTTGAGGTAGACGATGGCCACGTTGGCGCCTTCACGGGCAAACAGCACCGCCACTGCGCGGCCGATGCCGGAATCGCCGCCGGTGATGATCGCCGTCATGTCCAGCAACTTGCCGCTGCCCTTGTAGTCCGGCGCAAGGAACCGCGGGCGCGGCTCCAGCCGCGATTCGAGGTTCGGCTTGGCGTAGTGTTGCCGGGGCAAAGGATTCTCCGGCTGCTTCCGTGCGCCGGCCTGCACGGCGGCGTCGGATTTCGAGGCCACGGGCTTGCCGCGGTCCGCCTGATCGATCTCACGCTGGATGCGCCGCTGTTTCGAAACAACGGCATCAACCGGTTTGCGCTGTGCTTTCTTTTCCTGGTTGGCCATGTTGCTCTCCTCGCATTCCGGCGGCGCGCGTTCAGCTCGCGGTCTTGTTCAGATCCTTGGCCATGCCCAGATGGTGCTGCAGTGTCGGCAGCGTCTTCTGCGCGAAGGCGGAAATATCCGGATCCTTGGACTTGGCGGCGGCCTGGAACAGGCTGACGGTGTCCTTGTGATCCTTCACTTCCTGCCTGGCATAAGCTGTATCGAAGTCCTTGCCCTGCTTCGCCTTCAACTTGTCGAGCGCTTTCTG
>JAQGNS010000373.1 GCA_028291705.1 Nevskia sp. | reverse complement strand
GCAGTCATGGCGCTTCCTTCTTCAGCGACCTGTTGCATGACACCGGTCTGATCCGCACCGAACTGGAATTGGCCCTGGGCGAGCTGGTGAGCAACGGTCTCGTTACCTGCGATTCATTCGCCGGCTTGCGCGGGCTGGTTACACCGGCGGAAAAGCGCAATCGCCTGCGCCGGCGTTTGCGCGGCGCCGAGGCCAACGTCGACGAAGCCGGCCGCTGGTCGCTGACGCGCCGGCCGCGTCCGAACGCGGAAACGCCCGGCGCCTTGGCCGAGCCTCACGTCGAGCACATCGCCCGCGTGCTGTTGCGCCGCTACGGTGTGGTGTTCCGCAAGCTGCTGGAGCGCGAGGACGGGCTGCCGCCGTGGCGTGAGCTGTTCTATGTCTATCGCCGCATGGAAGCGCGCGGTGAAATCAGCGGCGGGCGTTTCGTCAGCGGCTTTTCCGGCGAGCAGTTCGCGCTGAACGATGCGGCTGCGTTGTTGCGCAAGGTGGCGAATACCGAAGCGGCCAACGAGCATGTTTCCATCTCCGCGGCTGATCCTTTGAACCTTGTGGGCATTCTGACGCCGGGCGATAAAGTGCCGCGCCTGCCGGGGAATCGGGTGTTGTTCGAGAATGGGGTACCGGTGGCGGTGCAGACGGGTGGTGAGGTGCGTTACCTCAAGCCGCTCGATGCGAAGGCGGAATGGGAGATCAAGAACCTGTTGATCCGGAAGCAGAGGCCAGGCGGGTATTTCGAGCAGCCGCCTAGAGCACAGTAGCTCGGTTGTTTCCCCTCTCCCTTATGAAGTGGGAAAGCGAGCTGGTGTATTAAAAGCTGCAACAAGCTTTGAATAGACTGATGTCGGAATTGGGGGAGTAAATGGAGCTAAACGAGGAACTGGACGGGTTGCTGAACAAAGCCGAGAGTGAGATTAAGGTGTCCATCAAAAAGAACGGCGGATTCGATTCATTCGCCTTGATTCTAAAAAATGACGGGGGTTTGGACACGCTTCACGGTCCGGATGAACCTTTATATGGCTCTAATGAGCTTGCCTATTTTATTGCCGACCTCATGCCTCTTGCTCGTCGCGGAGAGATCAAGGCATCCGCGATCTGTACTTCCATGTCTGCGTCTGACGGGTCTCAAAAAGCTGCCATCATCGATCTTGAGCATCACGATTTTTCGCATGCACTGGTCATTCTCCCCTACGAAAAGCGTTTTCTGAGTTGGTCGTTCGGCGCCAGGCAATTCACGCAGAAGAGCCCAGCACTGTTTGCGTCACCGCAAGAAGCCGCACTCTGCGAAATCACACACCAGGAATTTCTCCTGAAGCTCGGCCAGGGTTGGAGGCGGATCGCAGCCGGTGATCCTGAGCAATTCACGTTCTACTCCGACGATAAGAAAACAAGCGTCGTCATCTCCGTGATGATGATCGGCCCAATCGCTTTGGATCGTCTGCTCGGAGTTGCTAATCGCCTTGCTGATTCGCGCCTGAGCATCGAGCGGGAAATTGATCCCACGCGCAACGTCACTATGGGAAATTGCAATGTGGAGCTCAAGGAAAGCGGGCAGGTGGGGCACGTAGCGTACGCCGGGTATGCTGATAGCGGTCACATTTTCCGCTTCATGGGCTGGGTCACTCAAAGGAAAATCCTGAGTTTCTGGGTTTCCACAGAAACCCACGACAACGAGTATTCCAAGAACGTCTTCAATGAAGTCTTCGGGGGGTTCCGTTTTTTCATCCCATAGCTCGATCGCATGCTAGCAAGCAAGGATGTGCTGAGCGTCAGCGAAGCTCATGGCGTCAGATGCACGATTGGCCACCCCTGAAATCGCGCTGCATGCGCTTGCGCGCGTGGTAGATCCTCCTCACCGATTGGACGAAGTTTTTCGCCTGCGGCGAGTTACTTTTCTTGACGGGCAAGAAAAGTAACCCGCCTTCAGGGCGGAACCGAGGTTTCACCAAGCGCGGTCAATGACCCGCGTGCAAGCGCGTACGCAAAGGTTTCAGAGCGCTTGAACGAAGCTCATCCGAAACCTTAGCTAGCCAAGACTGGCTTCCCGCCTGCGCGGGAATGACGCTGAGAATAGAGCGGCTTATTTGTTCTGGCTGCGCGCCCGCACAATCGCCGCTCTGACCTGCTCCGGCGAAGTCGCCCCATAGTGATTGCGCGCCCGCAGTGAGCCATCCAGCGTCAGCCGCTCGTACACATCCTGCTCGACCAGCGCCGAAAATTTCTTCAGCTCATCCAGCGACAGGTCAGCGAGATCACAGGCCTTGGTCACGGCGTAGGCGACAGCCGAACCGACGGCATGATGCGCATCACGGAACGGCAGACCTTTCTTGACCAGGTAGTCAGCCAGATCGGTTGCGGTGGAGAAGCCTTTGGAGGCGGCGGCGCGGCAGGTTTCGCGTTCGACGGTGAGATTCGGCAGCATGGCGCCGAACACGCGCAGGCAGGCGGCGACGGTGTCGTGGGCGTCGAACAGGGGCTGCTTGTCTTCCTGGTTGTCGCGGTTGTAGGCCAGGGGCTGGCCCTTCATCAGGACCAGCAGGGCCTGCAGGTCGCCGATGACGCGGCCGGTCTTGCCGCGGACCAGTTCGGGCACGTCGGGGTTTTTCTTTTGCGGCATGATCGAACTGCCGGTGCAGAAGCGGTCCGGCAGTTTGACGAAGCCGAACATGGGGCTGCTCCACAGGATCAACTCTTCGCTCCAGCGCGACAGGTGCACCATCAGCAGGGCGGCGGCGGCGCAGAATTCGATGGCGAAGTCGCGGTCGCTGACCGAGTCGAGGCTGTTCTCGGTGGGGCCGTCGAAGCCGAGTTGTTCGGCGACGTAGTGGCGGTCGATCGGGTAGACGGTGCCGGCCAGGGCGGCGCTGCCCAGGGGCAGCAGGTTGGCGCGCTTGCGCCCGTCGAGCAGGCGGCCGCGGTCGCGCAGGATCATTTCGCGCCAGGCCAGCATGTGGTGGCCGAAGGAAACGGGCTGGGCGATCTGCAGGTGGGTGAAGCCGGGCATGACGCTGTCGGCTTCGCGCTCGGCCAGGTCGAGCAGGCCGGCGGCGAGGGATTCGATCAGGCCGGCCAGTTCGTCGATGGCGTCGCGGGTGTAGAGGCGCAGGTCGGTGGCGACCTGGTCGTTGCGGCTGCGGCCGGTGTGCAGCTTCTTGCCGGCGTCGCCGATGCGCGCGGTCAGCGCGGATTCGATGTTCATGTGCACGTCTTCCAGGGCCTGCTGCCACTGGAAGCTGCCGGCGGCGATCTCGGCGTGGATCGCATCGAGCCCGCCGACGATGGCCTGGGCCTCGACGTCCGTCAGCACGCCGACCTTGGCCAGCATGCGCGCATGGGCCTGGCTACCGGCGATGTCCTGGCGCCACAGGCGGCGGTCGAAGCTGACCGATTCGGTGAAGGCCTCCACCAGCTGGTCGGTGGACTCGGCGAAACGGCCACCCCACAGCTTCTGGTTGGACTTGGTCGCGGACTGCCCTGGCTGTTCGGACTGGGGTTGATCTGGCTTGCTCATGACGGGTCGCTGGCGCCGGCGGTGTCGCTCGGGAGGAGAATTGTAAGGCTTCCGCCGGGGCAATAGTTCTGTCGGGCCGGGTGTGGTCATTGCGTTTGCAAGGACGATTTGTGACGGAACGACCATCGCCGGCACCGCTCCGGTAGGCGCTGGACGCGACTTCGGCTAGGCTGGACACCACATGAAGCAATATCAAGTCCGCACCCAATCCGATGCCTCGCTGATCCCCAATTTCTGCACCGGGCGCGCCCTGGTGCAGCTGGCGGCGGTGATCGAGCTGATCGTGGTCGTGCTATCCCTGGCCAGCACCGCCGGCAGCGAGGCGGCGCAACTGCGCTTCGTCTCGCTATCGCTGTTCCTGCAATGGATCGTGCTGTGCAGCGCGGCGGTGCTGTGTGCGGCGCGGCGCTGGCTCAAGCTGGCGCAGGTGGGCATCGTGTTCTTCACCTGCTGGGGCCTGCTGCTGCTGGTGACGCTGGTGCTGAGCCTGATCGCCTGGTATCTCGACCAGTGGCTCAGCCTGGGGGTGCCCCTGGGCAATACCCCTTGGCCCTTCGCCATCCGCAACCTGCTGATCAGCGGCATCGTCTCGCTGCTGCTGCTGCGCTATTTCTGGGAGCGCCACCAGTGGCAGGAACAGGCCCGGGCCGAGCTGGAGGCACGCTACCTGGCGCTGCAGGCGCGCATCCGCCCGCACTTCCTGTTCAACTCGCTCAACAGCCTGGCGGAGTTGATCGGCTCGCAGCCGGCCAAGGCCGAGGAAATGGTGGTGGACCTGGCCGACCTGTTCCGCGTCAGCCTGGATTCGCGCCAGCGCCTGGTGACGCTGCGCGAGGAGATCGAGGTGGTGAAGGGCTACCTGCGCATCGAGGAAATCCGCCTCGGCGGCAAGCTGCTGGTCAACTGGGAAATCACCGCCGAGGCAATGGACGCCGAACTGCCGCGCCTGATCCTGCAGCCGCTGGTGGAAAACGCGGTGCACCACGGGGTTTCACGGCTGCGCGCACGCGGTATGCTGCACGTTACCGGCCGCCGCGAAGGCAGCTACCTGGTGGTGGACGTGGAAAACCCGATACCACCGCAGGAAGCAGAGCCGCACACCGAGGGGACAGGGACCGCCGTGAACAATATCGCGCAGCGTATTAAGCTGATCTACGGCGACCGTGCCAAACTGATCCTGGGCCAGGATCAGGGCGAGTTCGGCCCGTTCTTTCGCGCGCGGCTGCGGCTGCCGTTCGTACAGCACAGCGGAGAGCCAGGAGAGGCGGTATGAGAGTGGTGATCGTCGATGATGAACCCCTGGCGCGGGAGCGCCTGCGCCGCCTGATCGCCGAATTCCCCGGTTACGAGGTGGTGGGCGAGGCCGGCGACGGCGAAAGCGCGCTGGAAATCATTCGCGAGGAAGAGCCGGACGTGGTCCTGCTCGACGTGCGCATGGGCATGGTCGACGGCCTGCAGGTGGCCCGCGCCATCACCGAGGAGGAGATGCCGCCGGCGATCATCTTCATCACCGCCTACCCCGAGCACGCCCTGTCCGCCTTCGACGCTCAGGCCGACGCCTACCTGCTCAAGCCGGTGCGCAAGGAAAAGCTGCGCGAGGCCCTGCAGCGCGTGCGCAAGCTGTCGCGCGCGCAGAAGCCGGTGTCCGGCGCCGCCCCGGGCGCGCGGCCGAAGCGCGAATTCGTGCTCGCCACCACCCGCGAGGGCCTGGTGCGGGTGCCGGTGGACGACATCGTCTACTTCCTCGCCGACCAGAAATACACCACGGTCTGCCACCTGCACGGCGAGGTGCTGATCGAGGAATCGCTGAAGACCCTGGAGGATGATTTCTCCCCCTGGTTCCTGCGCGTCCACCGCAAGGCCCTGGTGGCGACCCGCTTCATCGCCGGCCTGGAGCGCGGCAAGACCGACGAGTCGCAACACTGGCTGCGGGTACGGCATGCGCCGACCCTGCTGCCGGTGAGCCGCCGCCGCCTGGCCGAAGTGCGCCGCTTCCTCACCGACGACGGCAGCGAAGAAGACCTGGATTAGAGCCGGGGCTGCGCGCGGCATCCCCGCTGTAACGGCGCTCCGGTAAACTGGGCGCTGAATCTGCGCGCCGGCGCACACCAAGCTCCCAACCCTTGAAAGCCCTACGCATCGCCACCCGCGAAAGCCCGCTGGCACTCTGGCAGGCGCACCACGTCAAAGCCCTGCTGCGCGAAAGCCACCCCGGGATCGCGGTCGAGCTGGTGCCGATGACCACCGCCGGCGACCAGCTGCTCGACCGCAGCCTGGCCACCGTTGGCGGCAAGGGCCTGTTCGTCAAGGAACTGGAAACGGCGATGCTGGAAGGGCGCGCCGATATCGCGGTGCATTCGATGAAGGATGTGCCGTCGCAACTGCCCCCGGGCCTGTGCCTGACCGCTTTCCTGCGCGGCGAAGACCCGCGCGATGCCCTGGTTTCCAACCGCTACGACAGCCTGGCCGCGCTGCCGGCGGGCGCCGTGGTGGGCAGTTCCAGCCTGCGCCGCCAGGCCCAGTTGCGGCTGCTGCGCCCGGACCTGAGGCTGCAGGAGCTGCGCGGCAACGTCGGCACCCGCCTGCGCAAGCTCGACGAAGGCCAGTACGACGCCATCCTGCTGGCCCACGCCGGCCTGCTGCGGCTCGGCTTGCAGGGGCGGATCAGCGAAAGCTTCGCGGTGGACGTCTTCGTCCCCGCCATCGCCCAGGGCGTGATCGGCATCGAATGCCGCGAGGACGATGACGCCACGCGGCAGTGCCTGGCAGCCCTGCACCACGCCGGCGCCGCCACCCGCCTCGCCGCCGAGCGCGCGCTCAACGCGCGCCTGGGCGGCGCCTGCACCGTACCGGTGGCCGGCCATGCAGTGCTGCAAGGCTCGCGCCTGCGCCTGGACGCCCTGGTGGCGGCGCCGGATGGCAGCCGCGTGGTGCGCGCCGCACTGGAAGGCAGGAAGGCCGATGCGGCGAACATCGGCACCGCCCTGGCCGAACACCTTCTGACTGCCGGGGCAGGCGAAATCCTCGCCGCGCTCGGGGTCGAAGTGGAACGGCGCGCGTGAAACCGCTGGCCGGCCTCGGCGTGCTGGTGACGCGGCCGGCGCATCAGGCCCAGGCTCTCTGCGACTTGCTGGAACAGGCCGGCGCCGGGGTGCAACGCCTGCCCTTGCTGGCGATCGAGCCGGCTGGAACCGAAGCCGCCACGGCCGCGCAGCTGCAGCAGGCGCGCGGCTACGATCACTGGATCTTCACCAGCGCCAACGCCGCGCGGCAGGCCGCGCGGCTCGACCCCGGCCCCTGGCCCAGCCTGGCCGCCGCCGGCGCCGCCACCGCCGCCGCGCTGCGCGAGGCCGGGCATGCCGG
>JAQGNS010000357.1 GCA_028291705.1 Nevskia sp. | reverse complement strand
CTACGGCGGCACCTCGGCCATGTCCGGCGGCGCCATCTGGATTCCGGTCAGCAGCCAGGCCCGCGAGGCCGGCGCCCAGGACAGCCCCGAGGAAGCCTTCCAGTACATCCGCGCCCTGGCCGCCCCGAACGTACCGGACAGTCTGATCCACGCCTACGTGCACGAGGCGCCGGCGATGCTCGACTGGGTCCAGGCCAACACGGAAGTACGCTTCTTCAGCGTGCCCTATACCGATTACCACGCCGAACTGCCGGGCGGTAAGCCGGGCTGGCGCACCCATATGCCGCTGGAGATCGACGGCCGCGTGCTGGGCGACGACGTGCAGATCCTGCGGCCCTCGTCCAAGGCCGCCAACCTGTTCGGGCGCATCAACTGGACCCTGATGGAAGCGCACATGCTGCTCAACCGGCCCGCCGGCTGGATCAAGGTGTTCCTCAAGATCATGTGGCGCTACTACGGCGACGTGGCGCAGCGCCTGCGCTCGCCGCGCGACCGCTTCCTGACTCTCGGCAACGCCCTGGTCGGCCGCCTGCGCATCTCGCTGAACAAACGCGGCGTGCCGATCTGGCTCGACACCCGCCTGGTCTCCCTGGTCAAGGAAGACGGCCGCGTCGTCGGCGCCGTGGTCGAGCGCGACGGCAAGACCCAGCGCATCCGCGCGCACAAAGGCGTGGTGCTGGCCGCCGGCGGCTACGAGCGCAACGCGCAGATGCGCCGGCAATACCTGCCGGGCAGCGGCGAGCCGGGCAACAGCGGCGCCCATCCCTACAACACCGGCGACGCCATCCGCATCGGCCAGGAAGCCGGCGCCGCGGTGCGCAACATGGCCTCGGCCTGGTACGCGCCGGTATTCAAGATCCCCGGCGAGGAATCGGCGCGGCTGTGCACCTACGAGCGCGCGCTGCCCGGCAACATCATCGTCAACCAGTCCGGCCGGCGCTTCCACAACGAGGCCGCCTCGTACCACATCTCGGCGCAGGAGATGATCAAGGCCGACAGCGCCAGCGCCTGGGCGGTGTTCGACGCGCGTTACCGCTGGAACTACCCGATGGGCCCGGTGATTCCCAAGTTTCCGGACTGGATCCTGCCCAAGGCCGTGCGCTCGATCCTGCTCAAGGCCGGCAGCCTGGACGAACTGGCGCGGAAGATGGGCGTGCCGGCGGACACGCTCAAGCGCACCGTAGAAACCTTCAATGCCGGTGCCGCCCAGGGTAAAGACCCGCAGTTCGGCCGCGGCGAGGCCGCCTACGACCGCTACTACGGCGATCCCCGGATCACCCCCAATCCCAACCTCGCCGTGATCGACAAGGCGCCGTTCTACGCCTTCCCCATCTACTCCGGCGACATCGGCACCAACGGCGGCCTGGTCATCGACGAGAACGCGCGCGTGCTCGACGCCGAGGGCAAGGTCATCGCCGGTCTCTACGCCTCCGGCAATTGCACCGCCTCGGTGATGGGCGGCTCCTATCCGGGCGCCGGCTCCACCCTCGGCCCGGCCATGACCTTCGGCTGGCTCGCCGGACGCCACGTCGGCGCCGCCGGCTGAGCATGGCCGCCGCGCCGCGGATTTCCGGAGCGGCGGCCGCCTGGCCGGCATGAGCGACGCTGCAACCATGGCCATGCCGGCTGACGAGGCCGCGGTCGATTTCTATTTCGACTTCGCCTCGCCCTATGCCTACTTCGCCCACGGCGCCCTCGTCGCGCTGACCCGCCGCCACGGCCTGCGCCTGCGCTACCGCCCGGTGCTGCTGTGGGCGATCCTGAAGGAGCTGGGCCTGCCGCCGCCGCTGGAGCACGCGGCCAAGCGGCGCTACCTGCTGCACGACATGGAGCGCTCGGCGGCCTACTTCGGTCTGCCGTTCCGGCTGCCGCCGGGCTTTCCGTCCTCCGGTCTCGCCGCCGCGCGCCTGTTCCACGCGCTGGAGGCGCAGACGCCGCCGGCATGGTCCGCGGGAGCCGGCGCTTTCGTCGAAGCAGTGTTCCGTGCCGGCTTCATCGAGGGCCGCGATATCACCGATGCCGCGGTCCTGGCGGAAGCCGTGGTCGCCGGCGGCCTCACGCAGCAGCAAACGGCGGCGCAGCCGGAAGCGGGCAAGGCCGCCCTGCGCCAGGCCAACGCCGACGCCGTGCAGCGCGGCGTATGGGGTTCGCCCTTCTGGTTCCATGGCGGCGAGGGCTATTTCGGCGCCGATCGCCTGGCGCAGTTCGAGCGCAGCCTGGACCTGGCGCGCTTCGATCGCGGGGCAGGCTAGTTCGAGGGGCGGGTTAGTACGACAGGACCTGGCGCTGCCGCAGTTCCGCACTGACGCTGTCGTAGTCGCGCAAGTGCTGGCGCAGCCAGTGCTGCAACTGCGGCCCGAACATGTCCTCGAACTTGCTCGGCGCCGCGCGCACCGGCGTATTCACCGAATCCGCCTTCCACGGCTCGGCCTGCAGATCGGCCACCGCCGGGGACACCTCCGCGGCCGGCCCGGCGCGGCCGTCGATGCCGGCAAACACGCGCACCCGCTCCAGCGCTGCCTGCGGCGCCGCGACGAAGTCCTCGTACCGCAGCACCAGGTGGCCGTCGCGGCCGGCGTACTGCAGATGCGTTTCCGCGGCGCGGTTCCAGCGCTCCACCCACAGCGGGATGTCGCCGGAAAAGACGCCGTGTCCGGCGTAGCGGATCTGGCCGTCGATGGCCGATGCCACCACGTCCTCGCAGTTGCGGATGACGTGGATGAAGCGCGCATCCGGGATGTAGCGCCTGATGACGTCGATGTAGGCATAGTGCTCCGGCGTCTTCTCCAGCCAGATGCCGCAGCCCTGCTGCAGCGCCGCCTGGTCCATCAGCCGGACGAAATCGCCGATGTAGCTGCTGCCGCGCAGGCGCCGCCGCAAGCGCGGCGCGCCCTCCATCGCGTAAGCCATGGCGCCGCGCAGCTCGCGGTGCGTGCGCTGGCCCACCACGGCCAGGCGGCGGCGCCACTTGGCGCGCACGCGCTCGTCCCGGCGGTGGCTCCAGTCGTCGAAGCCGCCGAGCAGCAGCGGGAACCAGCGCGTCTCCGGCAGGGTATAGATGCCGGGCAGCCGGCCGATGGCGGCCTGCAGCACCGTGGTGCCCGAACGGGGGCAGCCGACCAGGAACAATCGGCCCGGAGGTGGTGCAGCGACTGTCTGGATTTCGAACATGTCCTTTGCCCGTGCGCCGGATCCGGCGGGAAGCGTCGTGCCGCCACTGCGGCAGGAGACGGCACTCGCCCCGCGGATGAATGCCTTACGTGGACCTTACTGTCGCAGGGGGAGTTCACCGGCCTGGCGGTTTTTACCAGTGCTTAACACGCGCTTTACTCCTGCCGGCCCCGCCGTGCCGGATTCCGTCGCACGCCGCGTTGCCGGAATGACCGCCGATGCGTGATGATCGTCGCGCAGACGCCGTCTGCGCGACTTCCGCGGCCCGTGCCCCCTCTCGTGCCTCGTCGCCCGTTGCCGCAATTGCCTGGAGTGAGACTGGATGAAGCGTACCGTGGTCGTGCTGGCGTTTGCCGCGATCCTGCTCGGCTGTTCCACCGAGCCTGAAGTGCGGCGCGTGGATGTCGGCCCCACTCCAGAGAAAGTGGTGCTCGCCGCATTGACCAAGGTCGCCGCCACCGACACCCAGCGCGTCGCCGTCCTCAATGCCTACGACAGCCGCAATAGCCAGCTGATAGCGCTGGACAAGAGCGCCAAGCAGGTCATCACGCAGTGGAACCGGCTCGACCGCACCGCACCCGACTACGTGCAGCAGGTCGATGCGCTGGCGGCGCAATGGGCGCAGGTCAACGGCGACGAGATGAGGACGCGTGCGGCCTACGAGCACGATCTCGCCACCAATCTCAGTTCCTCGCAATGGCACCAGTGGCAGGATTTCCTGCGCAGCGTCGGCGAGGCGCGGCGCCGAGCCGAACTGTTCGGCGAAGAAAACGGCCGCTATCAGCGTTATTGAGCCGGGGCCGGCGGCGCCATCGTCCGCGCCCCGGCTTTTGTAAAACCCCCTGCTTGTAAAAACCTTGTAAATCCCGGCGCCCCCGCGGCGTCGCGGCCCTAGTGTGAGCGCGTGTCCGGCAAGCGCCGGCGGCCGCCTGCATCCGCTTGCGCGGATCTGCCGCAGCCTGCATCGATCCCCGCCTACCGAAAGGCCGCATGCATGAATCGCCTGTTTCAGAAAGCGCTGTGCGCCCCCTGGCGCGCAGCGCCGTATTTCCTGTGCGTACCGCTGGCCGCGTGCAGCGGCGTGGTGGGGCAGGGCAACGCGCCGAAGCTGCTGGTGATCTCCAGATCCGGCGTCAGCGCCAGCGAGACGGCCGGCCTGGCCAGCCTGCGCATGTACGAGTGCATCCCTTCCGTCCTGGCCGCCACCATGTACTTCCAGGACGGCAGCAGCGGCGACTTCACCGCGCGCGTGCACTGGAGCAGCTCTGATGCGGGCACCCTGAAGATCAGCAACGGCGACATCGCGGTGGCGAACAGCAGCGGTTCCTACTATGTCGCCGGTACCCTGGTGCCGGTGACCTCGGGCAGTGTCATCGCCACCGCCGACTACGACGGCATCAGCGCGCAGATCGCGGTCAGCGTCGGCACGCCCCAGTCGATCACCGTCAAGACTCTGGTCGACGGCAACTACCTCGTGCCGGACGGCCAGTATTTCAGCCTTGGCGCCGGCACCACCCAGTCGCTCCAGGTCACCGCCTGGCTCGATGGCGTGGAGACCGATGTGAGCAGCTATGCCGGCTGGAGCCTGCTCCAGCCCAACGACAGCGAAGCCATCATCGATGCCGGCAGCGGCCTGATCACCGCCGTCGGTTCCGGCAGCCAGCTGTTGACGCCGGTGGCGGGTTTCGCCCCCTGCACCTTGAACAACATCAGCGATCCGTCCAATGCCCTGGACTTCACCGTGCAGCACATCCAGAGCATCGCCATCGAGCCTGAATTCAGCGGCAATCCGCAGCTCATCGTCGGCAACACCGAGAAGATGAACGTCGTCGCCACCCTCGACGATGGCTACACGCAGAACCTCAACGGCCTGGCCACCCTGAGCTCTTCGGACGCAGACATCGCCGCCGCCTCAGGCAGCCTGCTCACCGCGGCGGCGGCCGGCGGCCCCGCCATCATCGGCGCCAGCTTCACCGGCGCCGGCGTCACCTACACCGCGCCCTCGCTCACCGTCAGCACCGGCACCGCCACGCTGCAGACGGTCAGCATCTGCTGGACCGCCGTCCTCGCAGCCTTCAGCACCTGTCCGGCGACCCAGGGCGGTGCCACGGTGGTCGCCGGCAGCCTCACCCCGGTGCAGTTCCACGCCATCGGCACCTACGATGCCGGCACCCTCACCCAGGACATTACCCGGCAGGTAACCTGGGCCTCCAGCGACCCCACCGTCGCCACCATCGGCTCGAGCGGCAACAGCATCGGCCAGGCCCTGGGCATTACCGCGCAAAGCTCGGTGACCATCACCGGCAGCGACAGCGCCGCGCAGAACATCACCTCGGCGCAGCAACAGCTGGTGGTCCAGTAGGCCCCGCTACGGCCGGTTGTCCCGGTAGGGTAATGGCAGGGGTGTTATAACAGGCGCCCGGTCGTCGTTCCGCGCAGCGGACGGCCGTCCGCCCGACCCGACAATCCCGTCGCACGCACGCATATCCCTACGGTGAAAAAGCTTCTCGGCGTCCTCCTCACCCCGCTGTTCCTGCTGGTGTGGGCCCTGTTGCTGAACCTGTTCCATGTGGCGCAGGTGATCGCCTTCCGCGGCTTCGGGCCGCACGCCCACCGGCGCTGCGTCGACCTGCTCAACTTCTGCCTGATCCACGCCCTGTGGATCCTCGGCACCCGCATCGGCGTGCGCTACACCCAGACCCTGCCGTCCGACCGCCCGATCATCTTCGTCGCCAATCACCAGAACAAGCTGGATATCCCCGGCATCAGCTGGTACCTGCGCCGCCATGCGCCGAAATTCGTTTCCAAGATCGAACTGGGCAAGGGCATTCCCAGCATCTCCTACAACCTGCGCCACAGCGGCGCCGCCCTGATCGACCGCAGCGACGTCCGCCAGTCCCTGCGCGAAATCGGCCGTCTCGCCCAGCTGATCGAGCAGACCCGCTCCTCCGCCGTGATCTTTCCCGAGGGCACCCGCTCCACCAGCGGCGCCATGCAGCCCTTCGCTACCGGCGGCATCAAGATCCTGCTGAAGAAAGCGCCCAGCGCCCTGGTGGTGCCGGTCTACATCCACGGCACCTGGAAGCTCAACCGCTACGGCAGATTCCCCATGTCCCCAGGAGAACGCATCGGCTGGACCGTGCTGCCGGCGATCGAGCCGGCCGGAAAATCGCCGGACGAGGTGGCCGCCCTGGCCGAGCAAAGTATCCGCGGCGAGTTCGCCGCGAGGCTCCCCTAGGCCCCGGGGGAGGGGGACCCAAACGCCCCTTTGTGCCCTGCGTAGCAACCGTATATCCATTGGGTTGTCATGGCCTGTTCACAATCTTGCGCCAGTTCCGTTAGCATACCCATGCCCAAATGGGTCCATTGTTCGAGGGAGACGACACCATGGCGAAAGCCAGCAAGAAGAAGCCGGCGGCAGCCGCAAAGAAGCCCGCCGCGAAGAAAGCAGTTGCGAAGAAGGTTGTAGCGAAGAAGGCAGCGCCGAAAAAGGCCGTTGCCAAGAAGGCCAAGCGCAAGCCCAGCGCCGCGCTGATGAAGGCTGTTACCCCGAGTGCCCTGCTGGCGGAGATTGTCGGCTCCAAGCCCATTCCCCGCGGCCAGATCACCAAGAACCTCTGGACCTACATCAAGAAGTTCGGCCTGCAGGACAAGATCAACAAGCGCATGATCAATGCCGACGAGAAGCTGAAGAAGATCTTCGGCGGCAAGTCGGTGGTCAACATGTTCGAAATGACCAAGCTGGTCAGCAAGCACATCAGCTGAAGCTGCGCATTTGGCGGCCCGGGTGCACAGCCCGGGCCGCTGTTCAGCAGCACTACGGGTCTGCCAGCAGGTCCGGATTCCTCCCAGCAGACACCGGCCGTGCGCCTCGCCGCGCGGTAGCGCCGCTGCGCGCCGCCCCCCGATTTTCAAAGGCTATTCCCCAGGGAACAGCCTCCAGGCAGCGGCCTGAGCCGCTTCCCAAACTACCCCACACCAGGCGCGCAGGCGCCCAAGCGGAGCAAGCAATGAACGAGCGCGACTGGGACCGCGTGGCCGGCGCCTGGGACGACCACATCATGAGTTCCCTGGAGGAGAACGTGAACGGCAGCATCGCCGCCCTCATCGCCTCCACCGCCGCCCGTCACCGCAGCATCCTCGACTATGGCTGCGGCGTCGGCCGTTATCTGCCGCTGCTGTCGCGCAGCTTCGATCAAGTGGTGGGCGTCGATTATTCCCGCCTGTGCGTCGAACAAGCCGGCGCCCTCACGCGCACCCTGCCCAACGTGCGGACGCACACCACCACGCAATTCGCCCGCAGCGCCCCCAGGGCGCGCTTCGACGTGGTGCTGATGGCCAATGTCCTGCTGCATGCCGATACCAAGATCCGCACACGGATTCTCGATCTGGCCCTGGCGCGCCTGCGGCCGGGCGGCACCCTGTTGCTGCTGGTGCCGGCGATCGAATCGGTGCACCTGGCCGAAGCCGTGCGCCTCGCCTACACCCGCAAGCGCGGTTCCGCCTACGCGCGGCCGGCCGGCGGCGTATTCGATCCCGGCGTGATCGCCATCAACGGCCAGCCCACCAAGCACTATTCCGCCGACGAACTTCCGCTGCTGCTACAGGCGCGGCGCCTCAAGCTCGACAGCCTCGCCCGGGCGGAATATTCCTGGAGCTCCGAGTCCTTCGAAGAGCTCGACCGGCGCCTGCCGCAGCGTCCCTGGGACTGGCTGATCAGCGCCACGCGCCGCTGAGGTGTCTGCCGGCCACTACGGCGGCGGTGCCGGCGCATCCTCCGGCGCGGCAGGCTCCGGCGCGCCCGGCTGCGGCAGGTTATTGCGCTGCATGTATTCATCGTAGTGGTACAGCACCGGCGGCCGCCCACCGAGCACCGGTACCGGACCATTGGCGGCCTCGATCTGCGCCTGCCGCGTACCTTCATATTTGCGCCGGGTGAAATAGTCGCTCTCCCGGCGCTCGCGCAGGATCACCGGGTGCAGGAAGATCATCAGGTTGCTCTTGGTGCGGCTGA
>JAQGNS010000352.1 GCA_028291705.1 Nevskia sp. | reverse complement strand
GGCCGGCGCCCAACCGACCACGCCGGTGGCGGAGAGACTGCCCTTGCCGGACTGCAACAGGAACTGCTTGAGCCGCACGCTGCGCGTGTCGGTATCGCCCTGCGCCGACAGGCTCAGCGGGTAGCCGCGCAGCTGCGACTTGTCGATGTTCGCGGTGAAGGCGATATCGGTCTGGCCATTCTGCACCGTGGTCTGGGTATTGAAGCTGCCGTTGATGGAACTCGGACCCGAGCCCACGGCGCAGCCGGCGTCCGCCTTCGCCTTGCCGCGCGGCGGCAGGGCGGGCCGCTCACCGGTCGGTTGCTGCATCGTCGGAGGAGCCGCCGCCGCCTTCGCGGCAGGCACGGCGGATGGCGGCACACAGGGGGCCGCCAGGTCCGCTGCGAACAAGGCCGGATCGATCTGCGAAATGGTGCCCTTGAGGTCGGCGCGAACCAGCGGCGCCCAGGCCAGCTTGCCCTGCACATGGGCCGAGCCCTTGTCGGCGCTCAGGCCCAGGTCGGCGATCTGGATCTGCTGCAGATCGCCGTCGCCCTTGGCCGCAAGCTGGATCGGCAATTTATGCAGCACCGCGGCGGTGCTCAGTTCCACGTGGTAGCGATCCAGCGGGCCGCTGAACTTCGCTTCGCCATCGACACCGCTCGCCAGCCGCTCGGCCGCGTCGCCGGTCAGAGGCCAGCGCAGATCCTTCCAGCTCAGCTTGAGATCGTTGGCGGATTTGCCGAAGGCGAAGGTGCCGCTGCCATCGACTTCGCCAGGCCCCTTGAGATTGAGCGTGCTGAAGACGATGCGGTCGTCGGCCATGCGGGCCTTGGCGCTGAGCAGCAAGGGCCCGGTCTCCGCCAGCTCGGCGCTGAGGCGCTCGACCACGATGTCCTCGCCGATCCAGCTTCCCTTGAGCGCGGCACTCGTAATGCGGAAGGGTTCGGTCTCGCCCGGCTGGTGGAGCTGGAAGTCGTTGAGCGAGAGCGCGTCGATGACGGCATCGAAGGGCAGGCGGCTGGGCAGCCGCGTCTCGCCGCTCGGCGCGGTTTGGTGCGGCGGCGGCAACGAGACTTGCAGGCCCTGCACTTCGGCCACTTCCAGGTGCAGGCGGTACGACAGCAGCTCGCGCGGCGCCAGCCGCAGATGCACGCGCTCGACATCGACGCGGGTGCCGTCGCCGCCCTGGTAATGGAGGTCCTTGATGATGAACTCACCCAGCAGCCGTCCCTGGGTGGTGCCGAGGCGCAGCATGCCGTCGCTGTAGCGATTGGCCAGCGCGGCGAGTTCGCGCAGGCCGCCGTCGCTGTCGAGCAGCCACCAGGCGCCGCCGCCGAGCAGGGCCAGCAGTGCGAGCAGCGCCACCACCGTCCACAACAGGATGCGGCGCGTCACAGGCCCACCCTCACGCCGATGTGCAGGCGCACCGCTTCGTCGCCGGGATCGAAAGGATGCGCCAGGTCGATGGCCACGGCGCCGAACGGCAGGCGGTAGCGGAAGCCGATGCCGGCGCCGTAGTGCAGCTTCACTTCCGGCACGTCGTCGGCGCCGCCGGCATCGGCGAACACAGCCAGGCCATAGCTCTTGAACACGTCCCAGTCGAGCTCAAGGCTGCCGGTGGTGAGGTAGCGGCCGCCGACCAGGTTGCCCAGCGGATCATGCGGCGCCAGCGAGTGGTAGCTGTAGCCGCGCACGCTCTCGTCGCCGCCGGCGAAGAAGCGCTGCGACGGCGGCAGGTTGTCGAAGCCGGAAACGAACAGCGCGCCTTCCTCGACGCGCCCGAGCAGGCGCAGCTTGCGCGCCACCGGGTAGACGCCGCGCAGCCGGATCAGGCCCTCGACGAAATCGGTGTCGGACAGCAGCTTGGCGCTGCCGCCGTGCAGGTCGAAGAAGGCGAACCAGCCGCGCCGCGGGAAGATCGGGTCGTTGACCTGGGTGCGGCTCCAGGAGATACCGGGCGTGAGCAGCTTGCTGGTGTTGCCGGTTTCGTCCTGCAGGTTGTACTGGTCGTTGGCGTAGATCAGGTAATAGCGCTTCTGCCAGGCGCCGTCCTGCTCGTTGTAGGCGGTGCCGAGCGACCACAGGTTTTCATGCACGCCCTGGAAGTCCTGCTTCAGGCCCTGGGCGGTGAAGCTGATGGCGTCGCCCGGCGTGCGCCCGAACGGAATGCGGTACTCGGCGATGGCGGTGCTGATGTTCTGCGAGGGCTGCAAGGTCAGGCGCAGCTTGTGGCCCTCGTCGTTGAGGCGGCGGAACTCGACGCCGGCCAGGGCACGTGGGCCGGTATCGGTGCCGTAGCCGCCGCCGAACTTGTAGACGCGCGGCGCCTTGGAGGTGGTGTGGATCACCACCGGGATGCGCCGGTCGGCGCCGGCCTTGGCCTTCTGCGGCTCCATCTCCACCAGCTTGAAGTAGTCCAGATCGGTCAACGCGAACTGGGTATTCAGCACCTGGGCCGAGTCGAAGGGTTCGCCCGGTACGATCTTGACGTAGCGGCGCAGCAGCTTGTCCTTGAGCCGGCCGTCCTGCTCGATGGTGACTTCGCCG
The DNA here is from genome assembly GCA_028291705.1 of Nevskia sp. Classification (GTDB taxonomy): domain Bacteria; phylum Pseudomonadota; class Gammaproteobacteria; order Nevskiales; family Nevskiaceae; genus Nevskia. Next base: position 9,392 of record JAQGNS010000352.1, on the reverse strand, counting down.
AAGTACCAGCGGGGGCCGGTATCCAGCGTCAGCAGCACCTCGGCGGTGTTGTTGTCGACGTCGACGCGCAGCTCGCGGCGGCTGAAGGTGGCGTCGAGAAAGCCCCCCGTGTTGACCGCCTGCATCAGGCGCGCCTTGAGGGCTTCATAGTCGGCGTGCATCAGGCGCTCGCCGGCCTTCAGCCGCGGCCGGCTGACGATCTTCTGCAACGGCGCGAAATCCTTGCCCTCGCCGGTGATGAGGATCTCGATTTTCGTGATGTCAGTTTCCGGCCCGGCATTGACCTGGTAAGTGACGGTCCAGTCGGGCGAGTCGCCCTCCAGCTTGGAGGTGATGACCGGGTTGTACCAGCCGAACGGTTGCAAGGCCTTGCGGATATCGTCCTCGCCCTGCTTGGCCAGGCGCTGCACCTCGGAGGGATCGTATTGCGGCTTGTCCGGCCCCTTGCCGGCGTCGATGCCCTTGGCGTAGTCCAGGATGCGGATCTGGGCGTAGGCATTGTCCTCCTCGTCCGAGCCCAGGCCGCGCACGCGCACGTCGATGCCGGCGAGCGCGGGCGCGCTCACGCAGAGGGCACAGAAGAGCAGGAGCAGGCGGGTGCGGATCATGCACCTGAATGATACGTGAGGGCCGTGACGCCGGGTCCGGCAGCGGGGTAGGATCACAACACCCTGCCGACCATCCATACCCCACGATGAGCATCGAAGCGGCTCGAATCATGTTGGGCACACCCCGCGGAGCAAGCTCGTGGGACTACATCATTGCCGGCAACGAGCGGCAGTTCATCTGGGACGATCACGGGACCGAGGTGGAACAGTGGAACAAACTCGCCGGTCGGGGAGCGGGCCTGGGCGAGGTGGAATCACACTTTGAGGACGGGGAAGTCCTGTTTTTCACGTATGGCGGTCGAAGCGTCAGGGTGCCCCACGTGGATGGCCCCGACGACAACGCCATCTCCATACACATGCTGAGCCAGCTGGTGAAAGCCGACTCGGAACTGCGCTGGTGCGTGGATTCCCGGGGCAACAGCGACCACGCCTACCTCGCGCTGGCCCCCGCCGATTGGCGCCTGCTGGAAAAGCAGTTTGGTCAGAGCACTGTCTCGTCGCGCTTCATGCCGCTCCCGGAGAGCCTCGAGCAGTTCTGGGCTGAGCACGATCGCAAGTACAAGGAACTGGCCGACGCCAACAAGGCGAGCATCTGGAAGCGCCGGCTGAGCGGATTTCTGCGCAGATACTGGATCTTCCTGGTCCTGCTCGGCCTGGTGGCGGTGGCGATATGTTTCAGCGAGCCGGCGCCGCGACACCCCTGAGGCCGGATAAAAACCGCCCACGCCCCTTGTGGTGAAGTGCGGTTTTGACCAGCGACTGCCGGTTCATCGTCACCAGCTGCGACTCGATGCCGACATAAGGCAGCACCTTGTAGCCGCGCGCACGCAACTGGGCGACGAGGCCGTCCGGGCCGACCAGGTGGGCAGCACCGACCACCACCATCTGCGGCTCGCCGCCATCCAGCAGGCGCTTGAGCTGCGGCATCCAGCTACGGTTGCGGTCGGACAGGAGGCGCTGGTAGATCTCGGGATAGCCGGCCTTGAGCTGCTGGTCGAGCTTCTCGATGGCGCCGACGTCGTTGTCGCGCCAGGCGCGCAGCAGTTGCGCCGGATCGTCGCCCGCGTTGGCGGCGTTGTCGTCCAGGGCCGAGGCCAGGAACTGGCGCGACAGCGCGTCGCTCATGCCGGTGAACAGGCCGATATGGGCGACCGGGGGTTCCAGCCAGCGCAGGGCCTTGCCGTCGGTGTGGGCCCAGCCGTAGATCTGCTTGTCGATGCCGTTGTCGCCGCTGAAGCCGGCCTTGCGGTAGCTGAACACCTCGATGGTCATGGCGCAGAACCAGGGGCGGAACGGGTCGCAGGCCGATACCGGCATGCCGATCCGCGCGCTGTGCTTGACCAGCTCGGCATACATCTTCTCGCCGATCTCCGCCTTCAGACCTTGCTGCGAGCGGGCCGCGGCCAGCATCGCGATCTGCACCTGGGGCTGGTCGAGGGCGCCGATATCGGTCTCGAACACCACCCCGTCGGCGGCGTCATAAGCGTCCTGGATGCCGCCCGGCAACTCCTCGGCGGCCTCGGGCAGCAGGTGCACCGAGCCGAGCAGGAAGTGCGTCGCCTTGGGGCCCTGCACCTGCCACAGGAACGGCGCGTCCGCATCGGCGCTGGCGCTGCCGGCAGCGAATGCCGTAAAAAGTAACAGCAGCAGGGACTGCAAACCGCGGCGGCTCATCTTCAATTGTCTCCGTCCGGAGGCCTCTTCAGGAACGTCATTCTATATTTCACGCGGCTGGACCGTGGAGAACGGCCTGGCGCAACAGCGGTATCCCGTCAAGCAATCCGACCGGCAGACCAATATGGATATCGAAACCAGTCCCGCCCTGGCGCTGGAAGTGGTGAACCTGCACAAGAAGTTCGGCGCCACGCATGCGGTGCAGGGGCTCCGCCTCGGCATCCGCACCGGGGAGTTCTATGCCCTGCTCGGCCCCAACGGCGCCGGCAAGACCACGACCCTGAGGATGGTCGCCGGCCTGCTCCGGCCCGACGCCGGACAAGTGCGGATTTTCGGCGTCGACGTGGTCGAGCGGCCGGAACAAGCCAAGCGGCCCCTGGCCTGGGTGCCGGACGAACCGATGCTCTACGACAAGCTGCGCGGCCTGGAATACCTGGAGTTCGTCGCCGGGCTATGGGGCATGGGCGCGGCCGATGCCGCGCACCGGGCGCAGCAGCTGCTCGAGTGGCTGGGGCTGTGGGAGCAGCGCGACGCCTACGCCGAAACCTATTCCAAGGGCATGCGCCAGAAGCTGGCGCTGGCCGGCGCGCTGATGCACGAGCCGAAACTCCTGATTCTGGACGAGCCGCTCACCGGCCTCGACGCGGCGGCGGCGCGCCAGGTCAAGGACCTGCTGAAGGACATCGTGCGCAAGGGCGCCACGGTGGTGCTGACCACGCACATCCTGGAAGTGGCGGAACGCCTGGCCGAGCGCATCGGCATCATCGCTTCCGGCCGCCTCATCGCGGAGGGCACGCTCGACCAGTTGCGTGCATTGCAGGGCGATAGCCAGGGCACGCTGGAAGACGTGTTCCTGAGCCTCACCGCGCAGCAGGCCGGCTGATGCTGCGGCCGGGCAGCCTGTGGTGGTTGCTGTGGTGGGACCTGCGCCTGGCCTGGCGCGCCTTCAGCGGCAAATTCGACCGCGGCAACAAGGCCATCGGCTCATTGCGCCTGGGCTTCAACCTGCTGGCGGTACTGGTCCTGCTGCATCTGTTCGGCTGGAGCATCGTGACGGTGGCCCGCGCCGGCCACCCCGATCCGCCGATGCAGCTCGCGCTGCTGAGCGCGGTACTGTGCGTGGCGCTGTTCAGCGCTACCGGTGTGGCGCTGGCCACCGCCGTCAACCTGCTGTTCGTGCGCAGCGATCTCGATCTGCTGTGTTCGACGCCGGTGCCGGTGCGCAATGTCTTCGCGGCCCGCGCCCTGAGCATCGCCGTGCAGGCGATCGCCTTTCCGGCAATGATGTTCCTGCCCGCCGCCAATATCGCCGCGGTCCTCTCCGGGCCGCGCTGGCTGGCCGCTTATCCGATGGCATTGGGCATCGGCCTGGTGGCGACCACCTCGGGCCTGGCGCTGACCATCCTGCTGGTGCGCCTTATCGGCCCGGCGAAGGCGCGCACCGCCGCCCTGGTGCTGAGCATGCTGCTCGGCGCCTCCTTCCTGCTGGGCGTGCAGAGCCCCAACCTCCTGGGCAGCGACCGCCAGCACCAGCTGAGCCTTGGCGTCGGCAACTGGCTGCGGGATTCGCCGCTGACGACCGCGGACAGCTGGATCTGGCTACCTGCGCGCGCGGCCAGGGGCGAAGCCGGCCCGCTATGCCTGAGCCTGATCGCCGCCGCGCTGTTCTTCGCGGCGGCCGCCATGCTGCTGCCGCGCGGCTTTGCCTTCGCCCTTGGCCGCACCGCCGGCATGGCGGAGCAAGGGGGCGCCCGCAAGCGGCCCGCGCGGCGGTTCCGTCCGCAGCTATGGCGGGTCATGTTCCTCAAGGAATGGCGCCTGATCTACCGCGATCCGCAATTGCTGGTGATGCTGTTGCAGCAGCTGATCGCCTTCATTCCCGGCATCCTCATCCTCGGCCACCGCAGCATCGGTCTCTCGGCGGCGGCGCGGCAGGGCACCCTGGTGTGTTTCGCCACGGTCGTCGCCGGAGTGCTGGCCGCCACGCTGGTCTGGCTGGCGGTGTGCGCCGAGGACATGCCGGAACTGCTGGCCTGCGCGCCACGTCCGCGCGGCGAGTTGCGGCGCATCAAGTTGATCGTGGTGCTGCTGCCGCTGTGGCTGGCGGCGCTGGCCTTGTCGTCATGGCTCGCCTGGGCCCAGGCCTGGATGTTCCTGGCACTGGTGATCTGCATCGCCGGCAGCAGCCTGAGCATGGGCATGTTCCACCTGTGGCTGCCGACGCCGGGTTCACGCAAGGACATCCGCCGCCGCTTCCGGCGCGGCAGCCGGTCTCTTGGGCGTTCGCTGGCCGGCCTGGGCATCCAGTTCGGCTGGGCCGGGTTCGCCTGGTGCTTCGCCAGCATGCACCTGCTGGCCGCGATGCTGGTGCTACCGATTGCACTGGCCGGGCCGTTCTATGCCTGGCTCGGACGCAACGACGACGAAGTGTTGAGCTACTAGGGGCGGTCGACGCTGTTTTTGGTTCCTGCTCCGATCCCTACAGGTCGCTGGGCTCACCGGCGCGGTTCTGCATCAGCCAGCCGCCCGCCTCGGCGCCGCCGTCCAGTCCGCCGAAGTCGAACAGCTTGGCATCGGCCAGCTGCGACGGCGCCACGTTCTGCAGGGCGCCGAAGATATTCTCGATGCGGCCCGGGCTCTGCTTCTCCCACTCGTCCAGCATGCGGCGGATCTGCTTGCGCTGCAGCTGCTCCTGCGAGCCGCACAGGTTGCAGGGGATGATGGGGAACTGGCGCATGGCGGCGTAGCTGACGATGTCCTGCTCGCGCACATAAGCCAGCGGCCGGATGACGATGTTGCGGCCGTCATCGCTGAGCAGCTTGGGCGGCATCGCCTTGAGCTTGGAGCCGTGGAACATGTTGAGGAAGAACGTCGCGACGATGTCGTCGCGGTGATGACCCAGGGCGATCTTGTTGAAGCCGTTCTCGGCCGCATAGCTGTACAACGCCCCGCGCCGCAGCCGCGAGCACAGGCTGCACATGGTTTTGCCTTCGGGAATGACGCGCTTCACCACCGAGTACGTATCCTGCTCGATGATGTGGTACGGCACGCCGCGCGCCTTCAGGTACTCCGGCAGCACATGCTCGGGAAAATCCGGCTGCTTCTGGTCCAGGTTCACCGCCACCAGCTCGAACGGCACCGGCGCCGCCTCGCGCAGCAGCAGCAGGATGTCCAGCATGGTGTAGGAATCCTTGCCGCCGGACAGGCACACCATCACCTTGTCGCCGGCGCGGATCATGGCGTAATCCTGGATCGCCTGGCCGACCTGGCGGCGCAGGCGCTTGACCAGCTTGTTGGCCTCGCCCCGCTCCTTGCCGTGAGCCGGGGCCTGCGCCGGGTGCGCGAATGCCGCCGGGACCTGGCCCGGCGCCGTCATCGGATGAATCACTGCTTCGCTCACTGCACTCTCGCTGTCAGGCACCTGTTGCGGCGGCCTCAGGCCACCTCACCGGCAACCGTATCGTCCTGCCGTACGTGGATTTTCTCACGATACAGGCCGATGACGAAAATGAAGAGGAATCCGGCCAGGGCCGCGGCTCCGGCGAAGAACAGGAAGTAGTCGGCGCCGACCAGCCGGTAGGTGGTGACCTTGGCGGTGTCGGCCTTGTACTCGCCGGTGCTGGCCAGCGGCTGGCGATGCACCACGTCCATCAGCTTGACGCGATTGCCGGAGGTGTCGATTTCGGAGATGAGGAAGGTGCCGGCCAGCTCGGTCGGCTTGCCGTCGTCGCCGGCCACGGTCAGACCGGTATCGCCGGCGAAATCGATCTTCTGGCCGGTCTGCATGCCGGCAACGTCGCGCAGCGAGACCCAGGTCTCGGCGCCGGACTGCACCGCGCTGGCCTCGAGCGGCTTGATCATGCTGGTGTTGACCTGGACGGTGAAGGCCTGGCCGACGCTGACCGAGAACAGGTACATCGCCGCCATCATGAAGCTCTTCATCTTCAGCGGCGCCTGGCTGTAGGCGAACTCCAGCGCGGTGATGGAGATCAGCACTTCGGAGGCGCTGAGTACGCCATAGGCCAGGATCTGCCACCAGGCGCTGACGCTATGGCCGTGGACGATGCGGTTTTCGATCCAGGCGATGATGCCGAAGGAAGCGGCGATGACGAACAGACCGACGCAGATCTTGCGCAGCGCCGTGATCCTGAACAGGCGCTGCCACAGCGGAAAGATGCCGAAGGTGAAGGTCGGGATCATCAGCAGGATGAACAGGCCGTTCACCACCGTGAGCTGCGCCGGCAGCATCTCGTAGCCGGACAGCGCGCCCAGCACCGGCACGCCCTGCAGGAACGAGAAGATGTGCTTGTCCATCAGGTCCGAAGTGGCCTGCAGGGTCCAGGTCTGGCCGTTGGACTGCTCCCACAGCGACCAGAAGATGGCGATGAAGATGTAGTAGATGAAGGCCAGCTTCAGCACCAGCTTGAGCGCGTCGCCGGTGAAGGACTGCTCCAGCCAGCCGATCAGCTCCGGCGGCAGCGCCTTGCGCAGGCCGGTCTTGAGGCACAGCCAGATCACCAGGGCCATCTGCGCCAGCAGGGCCAGCACCGCGTAGGCCGTGCTGTTGGTGGCCTGCCACACCCACATGGTGATGCCCAGCACCGGTGCGAAGCACAGGGCGAACATCAGCGCGCCGCGGTTCTGGCGCTGCTTCATGGCCGGCGGGATCACGGTGAAGCGCCGGCGCCCGGCCCAGAACACCGCCGTGGCCAGCAGCATCATGGCGGCGGGGATGCCGAAGGCCACCTTGGGGCCGTAGGTCTCCAGCCAGATCGGGCACATGAAGATGGAGACGGAGGAGCCCAGGTTGATGGAGAAATAGAAGTAGCTGAAGGCCTTGGAGATGAGGTGCTGGTTCTTCTCCGTGAACTGGTCGCCGACATTGGTCGAGACGCAGGACTTGATGCCGGTACCGAAAGCGGTCAGGAACAGGCCCGCCGCCAGCGCCGAGGGGCCGCTGACCATCGCCACCACGGCGCAGCCGGCGCAATAGAACAAGGCCAGGAACATGATGGTCTTGAACTTGCCCCAGAACACGTCCGCCAGGATGGCGGCGAAGAACGGGAAGAAATAGGCGCCGAACTTGAACAGCGACTGCCAGATGGTGGCCTTGGCGTCGCCGAAGTGCAGGTGCTGCACCATGTAGACGGTGAGGATCGAATTGATGCCGTAGTAGCAGAAGCGCTCGGCCAATTCGTTGGCAATGATGAACGGAATGCCGGGCGGCATCCGCTCGGCGGACTGGGTGGTAGCGGTCATGGAATCATTCTGTGAGGGGCGGCTTGGCCGCACTGATGGCTAAATAATGCGCGAAATTGCTGCGGCTTGTCTAAGCAAGGGCCGGACCAGGGGGCCGCCGACCCGAAATCCCCTTGTCATCCTGAGCGCAGCGAAGGATCTGGCAGGGTCCTATGGCCCCGTCTCCAGCCAGAACGTCACCGGCCCGTCATTGACCAGGCTCACCTGCATATCGGCCCCGAACACGCCGCTGCCGGTGCCCGGCCATTCGCGCCGGGCCTGCGCCAGCAGGGCCTCGAACAGGGTCCTGGCCTGGGCCGGCTCGGCCGCCGTGGTGAAGCTGGCGCGGGTGCCCTTGGCGGTGTCCGCCGCCAGGGTGAACTGCGGCACCAGCAGCAGGCCGGCCCCCTGACCCAACTGTGCCCTGTCGCGCAGGCTCAGGTTCATGCGGCCCTCGGCGTCGGGGAAGACGCGGTAGCCCAGCAGGCGTTCAAGCAGGCGCTGGCCCTGGGCTTCGCCGTCGCCGCGCTGCACCCCGACCAGCACCAGCAGGCCCGGGCCGATGGCGCCGACGGTCTCACCCGCCACTTCCACCGCGGCCCGCCGCACCCTTTGCAGTAGCCCAATCACGCGCATGCCCCTGATAATCGACGGATGCAAACTTTACTGCGCTGGACGCTGATCGTCCTCGGCCAGGCGCCCCTGCCCCTGCTGCACGGCCTCGGCTGGCTGCTGGGCAGCCTGTTGTGGCTGACGCCCAACGGCTTCCGCGCCGTCACCCGGCGACACCTGGAACTGTGCTTTCCCGAGCGCTCGCCGGTGGAGCGGGAGCACATCGTGCGCCGCAGCCTGATCGAGAGCGGCAAGGCGGTGTGCGAGGCGCCGGCCATCTGGTTCGGCCCGGAACGGCGGTTGCGCCGCTGGATCGGCGACGAGGCGGCGCTGCGCACCCTGCGTACGGCCGTGGCCGGCGGCAAGGGCGCGATCATGTTGACGCCGCACCTCGGCGCCTGGGAGATCGCCAGCTTCTTCTGCTCGCAGGCCGGCCCGATCACGGTGCTGTACAAGCCGCAGAAAGGCGCCTCCAACGCGGTAATCCTGCAGGGCCGCAGCCGCCTGCCCGGGGTCAAGCCGGTGCCGACCACCGGCGGCGGGGTCAAGGCCCTGCTGGGGGCGCTGAAGCGCGGCGAACTGGTCGGCATCCTGCCGGACCACGATCCGCCGGAAGAATCCGGCACCCGCTTCGCGCCGCTGTTCGGCATTCCCGCCAACACCATGGACCTGATCGGCAAGCTGGCCGCCCGCAACGGCGCGCCGGTGTGGTTCATCGTCGCCGAGCGCCTGTCCTGGGGCCGCGGCTTCCGCTTCCAGCTGGAACGCGCCCCGCCCGGCATCGACGACCCCGAGCTGAGCCCGGTGGCGCTCAACCAAGGGGTGGAAGGCTGCGTCATGCGCCTACCGGAGCAGTATTGGTGGAGCTACAAGCGCTACCGGCGGCGTCCGCCCGGGGACCCGGACCCTTACATCAATCTTTCGTAGAACGTTTTTGTAGGCGGGCCATGCCCGCCGCGCATTGAGCCAGGATATGGCGCGGCCAAGGCGGCCACAGGCCGCCCAACTATATAAAGGCCCTGGGTGATCGCAGTGATCATAGGTCGGCTCAAGCGGAGCGGAGCCGACAGCGCACTCCGATCCTCTCGCGGCCTATCGGTTCCGGGCGCAAGCGCCTTTGAACCGACCTACACTATAGTACGGCGCGCCCGGGAACTCCGGGCCAGCGGGGCCGGTCGTACAGGCCCGCGTCACTCCCTAAAAACAAGCCAACCATCCCCATCCATGGAAAACCAGATCCTCATCGAGGCGCGTGAGCTG
>JAQGNS010000321.1 GCA_028291705.1 Nevskia sp. | reverse complement strand
TCGGGGTGGAACGCATCTTCCGCGGCGACCTCGACGACGGCACCCTGGAGCAGTTGCTCCTGGCCGATGCCCCGGCGCCCCTGCTGGTCGCCGCCAAGCTGGCCGCCCACTGGCTGATCACCGCGCTACCCCTGGTCGTCGCCGCGCCGCTGCTGGGCATCGCCCTCGGCCTGGAGCCGCTGGCGGTGAAAGTGCTGACCCTGAGCCTGCTGCTCGGTACGCCGACCCTGATGTTCACCGGCGGTTTCGCCGCGGCGCTGACCGTCGGCGCCCAGCGCGCCGGCATCCTGCTGCCGATCCTGGTGCTGCCGCTGATGACGCCGGCGGTGATTTTCGGCGGAGGCGCGGTGCGCGCGGCGGCGGCCGGACTGCCTTTTGATGCACCCTTGTACTTTTTGGGCGCCCTGACGGCACTCACCGTGACTTTGCTCCCTTTTGCGGCTGCGGGAGCGCTCCGGAATGCCATTGAATAGGCGATAATTCTTCCCATGTGGACATGGTTTCACCAGCTGGCCTCCCCGCCGACGTTCTACCGCTTCGCCGACGTCCTGGCGCCGTGGTTGTTCGGCCTCGCCGTGCTGCTCATCGGCGTAGGTGTTTACGGCGGCCTGTTCCTCGCTCCGGCCGACTACCAGCAGGGCGACGCCTTCCGCATCATCTACATCCACGTGCCCGCCGCGGCCCTGTCCCTCAGCATCTACACCCTGATGGCGGTGGCCGGCGGCGTCGCCCTGATCTGGCGCATGAAGCTGGCCGAAGTGGCGGTGGTGGCCGCCGCCCCGGTCGGCGCCAGCTTCACCGCCCTGGCTCTGGTCACCGGCATGCTGTGGGGCAAGCCCACCTGGGGTGCCTACTGGGTGTGGGACGCGCGCCTCACCTCGGAGCTGGTTCTGCTGTTCCTCTACGCCGGCGTGATCGGCCTCAACCAGGCCTATTCCGATCCCCGCGCCGGCGCCCGCGCCTGCGCCTGGCTGGCGCTGGTCGGGGTGATCAACGTGCCGATCGTGCATTTCTCGGTCACCTGGTGGAACTCCCTGCACCAGGGCGCCAGCATCCTCAGCGTCGAAGGCATCCGCAATCCCAAGATCAGCGGCGACATGCTGTGGCCCCTGCTGGTCAGCCTGGGCGGCTTCTACCTGTTCTTCGGCGCGGTGTGGCTGCGCCGCATGCAAAACGAGGTGCTGTGGCGCGAGCGCAATGCGCGCTGGGCGCAGCAAATGGTGGCGGCATGAATCCCAAGTACGCGCTGTTCATCTGGAGCAGCTACGCGCTGACCCTGGCGGTGGTGCTGTGGAACGCCTTCGCCCCGCATTTCCGTCGAAACGATTTGAAGCGGCGCCTGTCTGAATCGCTCGAAGACACCCAAGGGGACGAAGAGTGACCAAGCGTCAGAAGCGGATGGTGGCGGTAGGGGCGCTGGTACTTGGCGTCGGCCTGGCCGCGGCCCTGGGCTTCACTGCCTTCCGCAAGAACATGATGTATTTCTACACACCCTCCGACCTGCTCACCGGCAAGCTCGCCGCCGGCGCCGCCCTGCAGCTCGGCGGCCTGGTGGAGAAGGGCAGCCTCAAGCGCGGCGAAGGGCTGGCCATCGAGTTCGTCATGAGCGATTGCCACAACGCCGTGCCGGTGCATTACGAAGGCGTGCTGCCCGACCTGTTCCGCGAGGGGCAGGGCGTCATCGCCACCGGCCATATGGACGCGCAGAACGTCTTCGTCGCCAGCACCATCCTGGCCAAGCACGACGAGAACTACATGCCTCCCAACGTCGCCAAGGCGGTGGGTGAGGTCGACGGCAAGCATTCCTGCGCGCCGTTCAAATCGGTCACCACCGCTTCCTCGAACTGAGACCGCACACCCCATGATCCCCGAGCTCGGCCATTTCGCGGTGATCCTGGCGCTCGGCGTCGCCCTGCTGCAGGCCATCGTGCCGCTGCTGGGCTGGCGCCGTCGCGATGCGCGCCTGCTCAGCTTCGCCGGCTCCGCCGCGCAGGGGCAGTTCCTCTGCATCGCCGCCGCCTATGCCTGCCTCACCTATTGCTTCGTCACCAAGGATTTCTCGGTCGCCTATGTCGCCGAGAACGACCATAGTCAGCTCCCCCTGATCTACCGCATCACCGCCGTGTGGGGCGCGCATGAGGGCTCGTTGCTGCTGTGGGTGCTGATCCTCTCCGGCTGGACCCTGGCGGTGTCGGTGTTCAACCGCCGCCTGCCGCTGGACATGAGCGCCCTGGTGCTGTCGGTGCTGGGCATGGTCAGCACCGGTTTCTACCTGTTCATCCTGCTCACCTCCAGCCCCTTCACCCGCCTGGTGCCGGCGCCGGCGGAAGGGCATGACCTCAACCCGATTCTTCAGGACCCGGGCCTCGCCATTCATCCGCCCATGCTCTACATGGGCTACGTCGGCTTCTCCGTGGCCTTCGCCTTCGCCATTGCCGCCCTCATCACCGGCCGGCTCGACGCCGCCTGGGCCCGCTGGACCCGGCCCTGGACCACCACCGCCTGGATGTTCCTCACCATGGGCATCACCCTCGGTTCGTGGTGGGCCTACAAAGAACTCGGCTGGGGCGGCTGGTGGTTCTGGGACCCGGTGGAAAACGCCTCCTTCATGCCCTGGCTCGCCGGCACCGCCCTGATCCACTCGCTGGCCGTGACGGAAAAGCGCGGCCTGCTGAAAAGCTGGACCGTGCTGCTCGCCATCCTGGCCTTCTCCCTGTCCCTGCTCGGCACCTTCCTGGTCCGCTCCGGCGTGCTGGTCTCGGTGCACGCCTTCGCCAGCGATCCCTCGCGCGGCACGTTCATGCTGGCCTTCATGGCCGTAGTGGTGGGTGGTGCCCTGACCTTATTCGCCTGGCGGGCCCCGAAGCTGATCACGACCGGCGAACTGCAGCTGTTTTCGCGTGAAGGGCTGCTTCTTTTCAACAACCTGTTCCTGGTGATCGCGGCCGCGGCCGTGCTGGCCGGCACCTTGTTGCCGCTGGTGCTGGATGTGCTCGGAATCACCAAGCTTTCGGTCGGCCCTCCTTACTACAACGTGGTATTTCTCATCCTGATCGCACCGTTGTTCCTGCTGGTGGGCTTGGCTGCGGTGGTGCCGTGGAAGCGCGGGGACTGGCGTGAGACGGCGCGTCGTTTGAAGGTGCCGGCAATCATTGCCGTGATCCTGATGGTGGTATTGCCCTTTGCGTTGCACGGCCGTACCACGCTGCTCGCCGCAACCGGAGCCCTCTTCGGCTGCTGGGCCATCTTCGCCGCTGCGCAGGACGTCTGGCGCCGCGTGCGTGCCAAGCCGGAATGGCGTGCGGGCCTCAGGGCGGTGCCGCGCGCGGTATGGGGCATGACCCTGGCCCACATCGGCCTCGGCATCTGGGCGCTTGGCGTCAGCGGTGTGGTCAGCTTCGGCGACGAGAAGGACGTGCGCCTGGCGCGCGGCGCCGAAACCGAACTCGGCGGCTACAACTTCAGATTCCAGGAAGCCGGTGAACAGGCCGGCCCCAACTACACCGCGCAACAAGGCACGGTGCTGGTGGAACACGGCGGCAAGCTGATCGCCACCCTGCATCCGCAAAAGCGCCTGTATCCCTCCCAGGGCACTGTATTGACCGAATCCTCCATCGACGCCGGCCTGATGCGCGACCTCTACGTCTCGCTCGGCGAAAGCTACGACGATGGTAGTTGGAGCCTGCGCGTCTATTACAAGCCGATGATCCGCTTCATCTGGCTCGGCGGCATCTTCATGTTCTTCGGCGGCCTGCTGGCGGCCAGTGACCGGCGCTACCGTTTGGCACGCGCGGCGGAACGGCGCGCGATTGAGATTGCCGAAGGCGCGGTGGCCTGAACATGCGCTACACCATCCCCCTGGTCGTCCTCATCGCCTTGATCGGCCTGTTCTTCTTCGGCATGCAACATGATCCGCGCCTGCTGCCCAGCCCCCTCATCGGCAAGGCCGCCCCGGCCTTCGACCTGCCCACGCTCGACGGCACGCCGCAGCGCATGTCGCAGGCCGACCTCCAGGGTGCCCCGGTGCTGGTCAACTTCTTCGCCAGCTGGTGCGCCGGCTGCCAGGAAGAGCATCCCTACCTGATGCAGCTCACGCGCAACAGCCAGGTCAAGCTGGTCGGCATCGACTACAAGGATGCCGAAGCGGACCTGCGCCCCTGGCTCAACCACAAGGGCAATCCCTACGGCCAGATCCTCACCGACCTGGAGGGCAGGGCGGGCATCGACTGGGGCGTCTACGGCGTGCCGGAAACATTCGTCCTCGACGCCAAGGGCACCATCATCTACAAGCAGGTCGGCCCGATGACGCCCGAAGTCTGGGAACACGACATCCAGCCGCTGCTGAAAGCCACCTCCTGATGCCCTCCGACACAAACACACCGTCGTCCCCGCGCAGGCGGGGACCCAGTTTTGCTTCGCCTTTGCACGAGGTCCAAAACTGGATTCCCGCCTTCGCGGGAATGACGAAGAGGCTGGGGGCGGCGCTGTTGGTTCTGACGCTCACGCTGCTCGCGTTCCCTGCCGCGGCCGAAGTCGAAACCGTCCATTCCCCCATTCCGCTCAACGAGCAGCAGGAAGCTTTCTACAAAGACCTGTTGCCGGAGTTGCGCTGCCTGGTCTGCCAGAACGAATCCCTGGCCGAGTCGCAAGCTCCGCTCGCCGCCGACCTGCGTTACGAAGTGCGAGGGCTGATCGCCAAAGGTCAGAACGAAGCGCAGATCAAGAAGTACCTGACCGACCGTTACGGCGACTTCGTGCTGTACAAGCCGCCCCTCGCGCCGCGCACCTGGGTCCTGTGGTTCGGTCCGTTCATTTTGCTTGGCGTAGGGCTGGGTATGGTATTCGCATACGCGCGGCGTTCCCGTTCCGCATCCTCCACCTCGGCAAAAGTGGTGGTGGACCAAGCGGCATTGAAGAAAATCCTGGACGAAAAAGCACCATGACGCAGTGGTTCCTGATGGCGGCGCTGCTCCTCGCCGCCGCGGCCGTGATGACGCGCCCCTGGTGGCGCGGCGCCAACCGCAAGACCCTGCGCCGCCGCGGTGCCAACATCACCGCCTACCGCAGCCGCCTCGACGAGCTGGAAATCGAGCGCGAAGCGGGTCTGGTCTCGGCCGACGACGTCGCCGCCCTGAAAACCGAGCTCGACGCCCGCCTGCTCAGCGAAGCCCAGGTCGAAGACCAGGCCATGCAGGCCGGCTCCGGCCGCCGCTGGCTGCCGGCCCTGCTCACCAGCGCCCTCCTGCTGATCTTTGCCGGCGGCTGGTACATCATGGGCGGGAGCTGGAAGGCCGAGCAGCAGCTCGCCGCCGGCGCCACCCAGCAGCAACAGGTCGCCGGCATGGTGCAGATGCTGGCGGATCGCCTCCAGAAGCAGCCGGACGATCCCGAAGGCTGGGCCATGCTCGGCCGCTCCTACT
>JAQGNS010000304.1 GCA_028291705.1 Nevskia sp. | reverse complement strand
CCTTGCGGCCGGACTTGGCATGCACCACGCCGTTGACCACGGTGATGGTATTGGCCGGCACTTTCCATTCATCCGCGGCGGCGGAGACGAACATGGCGCGCGCGGCGGCGCCGGCCTTGCGCATCTGTTCGTGGGAGTTGGCCATGGCGGTGCTGCCGCCGGTGAGCTGGATGCCCATCATCAGGTTCTTGTACTTGGCGACGTCGGCCGGCGCGCCCTCCACCTTCACCTGGGTCCAATCGGCGTCCAGTTCCTCGGCCAGCAGGGTGGCAAGGCCGGTGAAAGTGCCCTGGCCCATTTCCAGGTGCTTGGAGATGACGGTGACGGTGTTGTCCGAACCGATGCGCACGAAGGCATTCGGTTCGAAGTTCACCGGCGCCAGCAGGTCGGCGCCACCGTTGCCCGGCGCGGCCGTGCCCTTATCGGCGAAAGCGTCGCCGACGTAGATGCCCAGGGCCAGCCCGCCGACGCCCTGGATGAAGCGGCGGCGGCTTTCGTTGACGAGGAAGATCTGGTTCATGTCGATATTCCTCAGGCGCTCAGGGTGCCGGCGGCTTCGTGGATCGCCGCGCGGATGCGCACATAGGTGGCGCAACGGCAGACGTTGCCGCTCATGGCGGCGTCGATGTCGGCGTCGCTGGGCTTGTGGTTGGATTTGAGCAGGGCGGTGGCGGACATGATCTGGCCGGACTGGCAGTAGCCGCACTGCACCACGTCGAGCTTCTGCCAGGCGGCCTGGACAGCGTGGCCAACCTTGTCGCCGCCGACGGCTTCGACAGTGGTGATCTTCTTGCCGGCGGCGGCGGCCACCGGGGTGACGCAGGAGCGGATGGCCTGGCCGTCGAGGTGCACGGTGCAGGCGCCGCACAGGGCCATGCCGCAGCCGTACTTGGTGCCGGTAAGGTCGGCGACATCGCGCAGGAACCACAGCAGGGGCATGGACGGGTCGCCGTCGTAGGAATGGCCCTTGCCATTGATGGTCAGCTGGATCATGAAAGCACTCCCGGAAAAGGAGCCCCGGTCCGGTGTTTCACGGTCGCGGCTCATGCGTAGCTGCACGTACACCCGGCAGCCGATCCGAAAAATTGTCGGCTGCCCGACGTGCGTGACAGATTGTGGATATTGATGGGGCGCTAGCCTGATCCAGACATGGGCGCTTTGCAAGCGCAATCCAGGCCGGAGCGGGGCTTGTACCGGATGGGACCCGCCACGACGGAACGTCCCAGGGCCCTCCTACTAAAAGCGGCGCGGGAGGCACATGCATGCGGAGGATGCGCGCTGCTGCTGAAAGCCTGGTGCAAGCTGCGGCGTGCAGCATTCTTGGATTCCGTCTTTTGCAGAATTGGCCGGAACGCGGTACACGCAAATGCGGAAGGGTGGACCGAGGCGGCTAAACATGAACTTTACGTCATGAACCGCCCGATGGTCGTGGTTTTGTGCGCTGGATCAAGGTTTGCGGCGGCAGCCACGGCAAGTTGAGGCTAGAATTACTTTTAGCGGCTTGGGCTTGCCAGTAAATGCCGCCCCAATTTCTCAGGAGAAACAGCATGAAAAAGACGGCGCTTATCTTGTTGGCGGCCAGCGCGCTCAGCGCCTGTGGCGGCAGCAACGATAACAATGGCGGGTCCAGCAGCTCCGGCAGTTCTGGTGGTTCCAGCAGCTCGAGCAGCTCCGGCAGCGGCTCCTCCTCCGGCAGCGGATCGAGCAGCTCGGGCGCCGCGGCGCAGGGTCTCTACTGCGGCTCGTTCACGGCTTCGGTGGCCAGCTCCTCCTCCAGCGGCAGCTCTTCCTCGAGTTCGAGCTCCGGCGCGGGCGTTCCAAGCGCGTTGACCTTCTGCGGCAGCACCGCCGCTTCCCCGGTCTTCTTCGGCATGGTGGAAGCTGACGGCACCGCGGTGTTCTTCACCAAGCAAAGCAGCAATTTCGTGCTGTACGCGCCGGCCCCGCTCACCGACGCGAGCTTCTCGGTTGCAGTCACGGCTTACGGCCTGAACGGCAGCACGGTCGGCGGCATGCCCGGCGGCACCGACAACGGCACCTTCAAGGGTTCGGCCACCACCAGCACCGGCCTGGGCGGCAGCACCACCAACCTGAGCGGCACCTTCACCGACGCTTCCAACAATATCGTCGGCTTCCTGGCGGCTTCGAATGCCGCCGCCTGGAACCAGGCTTCGTCCCTGGCGACGGTGGCGGGCAGCTACAGCGCCAGCTTCATCGTCGGTGCCACCACCTACACGCCGACCCTGACCATCGACGGCACCAGCGGCGCAATCAGCGGATCCGACAGCACCGGCTGCACCTACGGCGGCAGCGTCACCACGCCGGACACCGCGCATAACGATTACACCGTATCGCTGACTTCGAGCTGCCTGTCGGGGACCTTCAACGGCATCGGCGCCTTCTTCCCCGCGGGCCTGACCAATCCAAACGGCATCCTGAGCAAGGCCGAGCTGAAGGTGGGCCTGACCGGCAGCAGTACCGGCATCTACCTGAACCTGACGGCGACCAAGTAAGGCGCTTGCCGGGCCGCTGACGCGGCGCGGCTACTCCAACCGGGATTTCCCTTACGGGAAGTCCCGGTTTTTCATTGACGGCGAACCAAGAGTGCGGTGCGTCGCGTACGCGGAGCTCAGGCTTTCCTGCGAACCAGGGCCATGCGGATCAGGGGACGCAGCACGCCGATGATGCTGAAGTACAGGGCGCCGGCGACCAGGGCGCGATACGGCTGGGTCTCCCATTCGCCGCCACCGCTGAAGCCGGCGGCCTGGATCACTTCCGGCGTGACGCCGTAGGCCGGCCATTCCATCGTCACCGAGGCACCCACGGCGCCTAGGTAGCAAGCGACGCTGGCCGCCCAGCTGCTCATGGCGACCCATTGCAGCTGTTCGCGATCGTCCTTGGGGGAACTGGTCCAGATGGCGATGCCGCGCCCCAGGGTCAGCCAGAAGAAAGCGCCGAGCATCCACCAGGCGTGCATGCCGAAGGCATAGCCGGCGATCATCAGCAGGTAGAACGAAGCCAGGCCGGCGAGGTAGAGGCTGCGCTTCGCGCGTGAGGCGCCGCTGTACAGGATCACGGCGAAGAAGCCGCTGGCATGCACCACGAAGAATTCCAGCAGCATGGTGGCGACGCCGTTGGCGACCCATTGCGAACCGGTGAGATCCGTGTGCATCCAGATCAGCAGGAAGCCGGCCGCGGTGAGCAGGTCGGGAATTGCGGAGAGCCAGGCCATGGACCAGCTTAATGTGCGAGCCGAGCGGCGGACGCCCCCTGTTATGGGGGCGCCCGCCTATGGTGCCGGCGTCACTTTCACCTGCACCTGGCTGGCACCGGCATTGTTCGTCACCTGCAACAGGCTGGCGCCCGCGGCGGAAACGACCTGGCCGCCCTGCACGCTCACCTGATAACCGTTCGGGTACTGCCGTGCCGGCAGGAAGATTTCGGTAGGCGCGGTGCTGGTGCGCGTCACGTAGGAGAGGGAGAAGGTCTTGCTGGCGGTGTCGAAGCTCATCGCCTGCGGCGTGCCGGCGATGGCCTGGGCATAGGGCCGGATCAGCAGGTCGGCCTTGGGCGCCTTGAGGGTGCTCAGATCGGTATCGTCGCTGAACAAGCTTTCCGCGCCGGCGGCGCCGGTGGGATCGCCGAAGCTCTTGTAGGACCAGTAGGTCCAGCCGACGAGATGCTGATCGGCCAGCTTGGTGACGCGGCCGATGTCGCCGAGATCGTCGCTGGCGCCGAACTCGGTGAGCAGCGAGGTGGCGCCCATCGCGGCGCTCTGCGTCGCCGCGTTGTTGGCGGTGCGCGGCTCGAGGATCGGGCAATCGGGCAGATCCGGCAGGCCGGTGGAAGAAAGCAGTTCGGCCGAGCAGTAGGAATGCCAGGAGAGGCCGAGCGCGGGATCGTCGATCTTGCCGAAGCGGCTGGGCGCGCCGAAGTCGAACAGCTGCTGCGGTTCGAAGAAGGCGAAGTGGCTGGTGTCGGCGGAGCGCACGCCGGCCAGGGCCTGCTGCTGGAATTTCTGCAGAGTGGCGTCGAACAGCGGGCAGTCGATCTCGAAACAGGTGGCCCACAGGGTGCCGGGCCAGGGCTCGTTGAACAGGTCGTAGCCGAGCAGGAAAGGCTGGTCGCGGAAGCGCGTCGCCGTGGCGGCCCAGGCGGCCTGGTACTGGTCCCAGATGCCGCCGTGGTTGGCCCACAGCTTGTCGTAGGCGCCGTTGAGCGCGAGGCTGAGGAACTCGTCGAGGGGGAAGCCGTAGTGCGCGTCGTTGGGCAGCAGGCCCGGCGATACCGCCCAGTCCGGAAAGCCCTCGCCCTGGAATTTCTCGTTGTACTGGTCTTGGTGGAAATCGAGCAGCACCCAGATGTGTTGCGCGGCGAGCAGCTGCACGGTGTTATCGACCTGGTCGAGATAGTTCTGGTCGATGACGCCCTGCTGCGGCATCACGCCGGCGAACAGCACGCCGAGCCGGACCACGTTGAAGCCGTTGGCGGCGAGAAAGTCGGCGTCCGCCGCGGTGAAGCCCGCCGCCGTTTGCGGGATGTAATAGGGCTTGAGCTTCCACACCGCGTTGACGCCGTGCAGCAGCACCACGCGGTTGTCGGCATCGACCATGAAGGCGCCGTCACGGTGCAGCGCCGTGCCGGAAGACGAGAGGGTTTGCGGGTTTGCGCTGATGGTGGCGCCGTCGGTGCCGGCGGAGGACCCGCAGGCCGCGAGCCATACCGACCAGAGTACGGCGATCGCCGTTGTCACGCGGGCTTGTCTCATTTCTCCCCCGAACCGCTTTTATAGTGAATCCATGCTAATGACGGCGGCATCCAGTAACCCCGTCCTTTCAGACTAGCTGGACGGAGACGGGGGGCGAGGCACAGCGATCTGCATGATGTTTTTTTCCATGCGTGCCATGGTGAGGAGCTGCGCGAATGACTCAATGTCATTCGCGTGGTACCGAACGCCCGGCCATGGATGGCCGGGCCGGGGTGGGAAATCTGCCGAGGTCTCGCCAGGGATGGCCTGGCGTTTCTACCAACGAAATAGCGCGCAGCGGTGGGTTGCGCTTCGCTCCATCCACCCTACTTTTCGGGGTGGGTTCTTCCGGCTTTTTGGGTGAAAAACACCATGCGTGCCATGCGTGCCAAGGTTTTTTGTTGGCACGCATGCGGTGAGCGACAGCTGGGGTCGAGGGCTTTGCAGACCCTTGACAATATTTGCCTAGGCAACTATTGTTTGAGCAGATATAGCCGGAGCAAGCATGTCCCCGCCCCCGAAACAGCCGTACTACACCGTCGAGAACCTGGAGCCGATGCGCAGTTTCGGTTTTCTCATCAAGCGCTGCGGCACGCTGATGTCGTTGCTGGCGGAGAACCGCTTCGAATCGGAGCCGATCTCCTTCCTCCAGTTCATCGTGCTGATGAAGCTGCGCTTCCAGCCGCACATGTCGGCGACGCAGCTGAGTTGCGAGATCGGCCACGACATGGGGGCCATGACCCGGGTGGTCGACTCCCTCGAACGCGCCGGCTTCGTGCGGCGCGAGCGCAGCCAGCATGACCGCCGCGCGGTGGAGATCGCGCTCACGCCCGAAGGGCGGCGGCAGGCGGAAGGTTCGGTGCACATCATGGTGGACGCCCTGAACGAACTGGTGGAGCCGTTTACCACGAGCGAGGTCGAGACGCTGATCTCGCTGCTGCGACGCATGCTCGAGCGGCTGGAGAAACATGCCGATGCACAGCCGGCAGCGCCCGTCGTGGCGGAGAAGCCGGCACGGCGCGCCAAAAGTGCAGGAGGCAAGTCATGAAGGTATTCAAGCTGATGGCCGGCGCTCTCGCCGGCGCCACGCTCGCGGCCTGCACCCTGGGGCCGGATTTCTCGCGGCCCGAGGCGCCGGCTTCGGGCGGCTATGCGGTGAAGAGCGCGCCTGCCGCGGGTGCGGCCCAGGGCGTGATCTATGGCGGCGAGGTGGCGGATAGCTGGTACCAGCTGTTCCATTCCGAGGCGCTGAACAGCCTCGTGCGCGATGCGCTGGCCAACAACCCGGACCTGGAAGCGGCGCGTCATGGCCTGCTGGCGGCGCAGGATGAGCTGAAGGCGGTAGCGGGCTCGGCGCTGCCGCAGATCACGGCCAGCGGCGGCATCGACCGCACGCATATCAACGGCAGCTTCCTCTATGCGCCGTCGAGTTCGCTGACGGCGACGGCCAACCGTTTTTCCATCGGCCCGAGCCTGGCTTACAACCTCGATGTGTTCGGCGGCGTGCGCCGCTCGATCGAGTCGCAGGCGGCGGCGACGGCCAATGCACACGACCAGGCACTGAATACCTACGTCACGCTGGTGGACCAGGTGGTGGTGACGGCCTTCGGCTACGCCGCAACGCAGGCGCAGATCGAGGTGACGCATTCGCTGATCGACGAGCTGCAGGCGCAGCTCGACCTGACGCAGAAGCTGGAAGCCGCCGGCAAGATCACACGCAGCGACACGCTGCAGGCGCAGACGCAGGTGGAGACCACCCTCGCCACGCTGCCGGGGCTGGAGCAGCAGCGCGACGTCTACCGCAATGCCCTGGCCCAGCTCAGCGGCAGGACGCCGGACGATTTCAACATGCCGGTGCTGGGCCTGAAGGACTTCACCCTGCCCGACCAGCTGCCGCTGTCGCTGCCGTCAACGCTGGTGCGGCAGCGGCCGGACATCCTCGCGGCCGAGGACAGCCTGCACCAGGCCAGCGCGCAGATCGGCGTAGCCCAGGCGGCGCGCCTGCCCTCGCTGACCTTGTCGGCGCAGTACTCGCAGCAGACGACCAAGCTCAACGAGCTGTTTACCCAGCCGGGCGGCATCTGGTCCTTCGGCGCCGACTTCACCGCGCCGCTGTTCAACGGCGGCACGCTCGCCGCGCGCGCGGACGAGGCGAAGGAGCGCTACAGGCAGTCGCAGGCCACCTACCGCAGCACGGTGATCGGCGCGTTTGTCGAAGTGGCCAATGCCCTGCAGGCGCTGCAACACGATGCGGACAGCTATGCGGCGCACGGCCGCGCGCTGCAATCGGCGGCGGCCAGCCGCGACCTGGCGCTGGCGCAGTACCGCGCCGGCAAGTTCAACGAGTTGCAGGTGCTCACCGTCGAGCAGCAGTACCAGAACGCGGCGCTGAGCCAGGTGCAGGCCGACGCGCAGCGCTTTACCGACACCGCGACGCTGTTCCGCGCGCTGGGCGGCGGCTGGTGGAGCGCGCAGCAGGATCCTTCCTCACTGCCCGTGGCGGTGAACGACACCAAGACCATGACAGGCGCGCCGGCACAGCCCGCGGCCAGCACCCCCTAGGAGATTCCCATGAGCGCACAAGAACAAACCGAAGCCGCGCCCGCCAAGCGCAGCCGCACGCCGCTGCTGGTGCTGGCGGTGGTGGCGATCGTCGCCGCCGGCGTCGGCATCTATTTCTACATCGCCGGCATCGGCCACGTCACCACCGACGATGCCTATGTCGACGGCAACCTGGTGCGGCTGACGCCGCAGATCGGCGGCACGGTGACCGCCATCAATGCCGACGAGACGCAGTTCGTGCAGCAGGGGCAGTTGCTGGTGCAGCTCGACCCGCGCGACAACGAAGTGGCGCTGGCGCAGGCCCGCGCCAGCCTGGGGCAGACGGTGCGCGAGGTGGCGCAGCTGTTCGCCAACGAGCACCGCGATGCCGCCACGGTGAGCGCGCAGCAGGTGCAGTTCACCCAGGCCAGCCAGGACCTGGCGCGCGACCAGACGCTAGTGGCGGTGCACGGCGTGTCGGCGGAAACCCTGCAACACGACCAGCACACGCTAGCCAGCGCCCGCGCCGGCCTGGAGCAGGCGCAGGCGACGCTGGCGGCGACGCGCGCGGCGATCTCCGGCACCACGCCGCAGGATCATCCGCGCGTGCTGCAGGCCGAGGCCAGCCTGCGCAATGCCTGGCTGGCGGCGGCGCGCACCCGCGTGGTGTCGCCGGTGTCCGGCTACGTGGTGCGCCGCGCGGTGCAGCTCGGTCAGCAGGTGACGCCGGGCACCGAGATGCTGGCCATCGTGCCGGCGGAGTCGATGTGGATCGACGCCAATTTCAAGGAGAACCAGCTCAGCGGCCTGCGCATCGGCCAGCCGGTGCAGGTCTCGGCCGACATGTACGGCTCGCATGTGGAATACCACGGCAAGGTGCTGGGCCTGACTCCCGGCACCGGCAGCGCGCTAGCGGTGCTGCCGGCGCAGAACGCTTCCGGCAACTGGATCAAGATCGTGCAACGCCTGCCGGTGCGCATCGGCCTGGACCCGAAGGAACTGGAGCAGCACCCGCTGTTCCTCGGCCTGTCGACCAATATCGACGTCGATGTGCATAACTCCGACGGCGCCGCGATCTCGAAGCAGGCGGCCTGGCCGTCGGCGCTGAGCACCGACGTCTATGCCGCGCAGGATGCCGGCGTGGAGGACGAAATCCGCAACATCGTCAGCCAGAACCTGGCGCAGCCGGTGGCGACCGCGACCCGGGGCAATCCGTGAGTGCAGTGCCGGCGCGCAGTGCCGGCGCCGCGGCGGCCACGCCCTGGCTGATCGCGCCGGTCGTTGCACTGGCCGCGTTCATGGAGGTGATGGACATTTCCATCGCCAACGTCTCGCTGCCGCACATCGCCGGCGACCTGTCCTCCAGCCAGGACGAGTCGACCTGGGTGCTGACCAGCTATCTGGTGACCAACGCGGTGGTGATGCCGATCTCCGGCTGGCTCTCCAACACCTTCGGCCGCAAGCGCTTCTTCCTGGCCTGCATCGCCGGCTTCACCGCCAGCTCCCTGCTCTGCGGGCTGGCGCCGAACCTGGCGACGCTGATCCTGCTGCGCGCCATCCAGGGCGCCACCGGCGGCGGCCTGCAGCCGGCCGGACAGGCGATCCTGGCCGACAGCTTCCCGCCGGAGAAACGCGGCATGGCGACGGCGATCTACGGCATCGCCACGGTGTTCGCGCCGACCATAGGCCCGACACTGGGCGGCTGGATCACCGACAACTACAACTGGCGCTGGATCTTCCTGATCAATGTGCCGGTGGGCATCACGCTGTTCTTCCTGGTGACCGCGCTGATCCAGGAGAAGGGCGCGGCGGTGGTGAACAAGGCAAAGAGTTTCTCGGTGGACTGGTTCGGCTTCGGCTTCATCGCCCTGAGCCTGGGCTGCCTGCAAGTGGTGATGGACCGCGGCCAGCAGGACGACTGGTTCGCTTCGCACTTCATCACCATCCTGAGCGTGATCGCGGCGGTCGCCTTCGCGCTGCTGATCTGGTGGGAGCTGCGGCAGAAGGAGCCGATCGTGGATCTGCGCCTGCTGCGCGATCCCGATTTCGCGGTGTCCTTCGGGCTGATGCTGATGCTCGGCTTCATGCTGCTCGGCAGCACCTTCCTGATCCCGGCCTATGTACAGAGCCTGATGGGCTATCGCGCCGTCGACGCCGGCATGGTGCTGACACCGGGTGGACTCATCACCCTGGTGCTGCTGCCCCTGGTGGGGCGCTCGATGAACAAGGTGGATCTGCGGATACTGGTGGCGATCGGCTTGATCATCGGCGGCTCCAGCCTGCTGTGGATGACGCACTTCTACCTGGAGATGACGTTCCGGCAGATCATGCTGGCGCGCATGGTGCAGGGCGCTTCGCTGGCCTTCCTGTTCATCCCGATCAATGCCATGGCGTTCCGCGGCATCACCAAGGACAAGACCAACAATGCCTCGGCCCTGATCAACCTGGCGCGCAACTTCGGCGGCAGCATCGGCATTTCCTTCATGTCGACCATGCTGACGCGGCGCGAGCAGTTCCACCAGAGCCGCCTGGTCGAGAGCCTGCAGTCGATGAACCCGGCCTATCCCGATTTCGCCAGCCAGGTCGGCAGCGTGATGGGCGGTGGGGCGAACGGGACCCTGGCCAGCATCTACCAGGGGGCGGTGCAGCAGGCGACGCTGCTAGCCTATCTCGACGACTTCAAGATCCTGGGGCTGCTGTTCCTGGGCATGCTGCCGCTGCTGTTGCTGGTGAAAGCGGGCAAGGGCGGCGATGGGCCAGTGCCCGGGCATTGATGGACATCCTGTCCAAGCTCCCGGTCATCCGTGACCGGACTGTTGAAACAAGCGGCGTGGTCTTCTAGCCCTCGCTTCTAGCGGGCGGTGAAGAACTGCCAGAGCGCGAGGGTGGCGTCGAGGTTTTGCGTGGTCGGGCCGAGGTAGGCGCGGTCGATGATGCCGGTCTGGTTGCCGGGCCAGGTGTGGCCGCCGCCGGTGATGGTATAGAGCGCCACGGCGCTGCCGTTGGCGCAAGCCGTGTTCTGCAATAGCTGAACGGCGGT
>JAQGNS010000254.1 GCA_028291705.1 Nevskia sp. | reverse complement strand
TCCACCGTTTCCTTCAACGAATCCGGATTCTCACAAAACGATGTTCGACGCCGTCCGCCGCCTCTTCGTAAACGACCTCTCCATCGACCTCGGCACCGCCAACACGCTCGTCTACGTACGGGACGAGGGCATTGTCCTGAACGAGCCTTCGGTGGTCGCCATCCGTCTGGATTCCCGCGGCAGTAAAAAAATCGAGGCAGTGGGCCTCGACGCCAAGCGCATGCTCGGCCGCACCCCCACCAACATCTCCACCATCCGCCCGCTGCGCGACGGCGTCATCGCCGACTACACGGTCACGGAAAAGATGCTGCAGCACTTCATCCGCAAGGTGCAGAAGGGCCGCGTGATGCGCCCGATGACCCGCGTGGTGGTGTGCGTGCCCTACGGCTCCACCCAGGTGGAACGCCGCGCCATCCGCGAATCGGTGGAAAACGCCGGCGCGCGCAAGGTCTTCGTCATCGAAGAACCGATCGCTGCCGCTCTGGGCGCCGGCATCCCCATTTCCGAAGCGCGCGGCTCGATGGTGGTGGACATCGGCGGCGGCACCTCGGAAGTGGCGGTGATCTCGCTCAACGGCATCGTCTACGCCGAGAGCGTGCGCATCGGCGGCGACAAGTTCGACGAAGCCATCGTCAGCTACGTCCGCCGCCAGTACAACATGCTGATCGGCGAAGCCACGGCCGAGCGCATCAAGCAGGAAATCGGCACCGCCTTCCCGGGGCCGGAAGTGCAGGAAATCGACGTCGTCGGCCGCCACCTGGCCGCCGGCGTGCCGCGCAACTTCACCATGAACTCCAACGAGATCCTCGACGCCTTGCAGGAGCCGCTGGCCGGCATCGTCAAGGCGGTGAAGCAGGCGCTGGAGCGCACCCCCCCGGAACTGGGCTCGGACGTGGCGGAGCGCGGCATCGTGCTGACCGGCGGCGGCGCCCTGCTGCGCGACCTGGACAAGCTGATTTCCGAGGAAACCGGCCTGCCGGTGATCATCGCCGACGATCCCCTCACCTGCGTGGCGCGCGGCGGCGGCATGCTGCTCGACATGCTCGACCGCCAGGGCGATATCTACCTGATGGATTGAGCGGTGCGAAGCCGCTCCGGGTTCATCCCGGACCGGCTTTCTCCGGCCCCGACAAGCGGGGCCGGTACCTTCGCAATATCGGTTGTCGGCGCACGCGCCGAGCCCTATGCTTGACTGTATGTCCGGGCGCTCTGGGAGCCCTTCCAGACCGCCCACCTGACTCCGCCACGGCCCTTGAACACGCTTAGCGACTCCACCCGCAAATCGCTGTTTCCCCGCGGCCCCGGACTGGGGTTGAAATTCCTCCTCTTCGCGACCCTGTCGATCGGCCTGATGGTCGCCGACAACCACGGCGACGCGCGTCTGCGCCCGGTGCGGGAATGGACCGCGCGGGCGCTGGAACCGCTGCTATGGGTGACCTCGCTGCCGCGTTCCACTGCCGGCCTGGGCGACCATTTCCGCAGCCGCGAAGACCTGCTGACCGAGAACACCGCCCTGCACCAGAAGCAGCTCGAGCTGGAAGGCCGGGTGTTGCGCATGGAAGCGCTGGAAGCCGAGAACGCCCGCATCCGCGAACTGCTGTCCTCCGCCGCCTCGTTGCAGACGCGGGTGCTGATCGCCGAGATCATGGGCGTGAGCCAGGAGCCGTACCGGCAGATCGTGCTCAACAAGGGCGAGCACGACAGCGTCTACAAGGGCCAGGCCCTGGTCGACGCCGACGGCATCATGGGCCAGGTGATCGAGGTCAATCCCGCCAGCAGCGTGGCCCTGCTGATCACCGACGCCGACAGCGGCGTGCCGGTGGAGATCAACCGCACCGGCCTGCAGACCGTGGCCCTGGGCCGCGGCGACGGCCAGACCCTGTCCCTGCCCTACCTGCCCGGCAATGCCGACATCAAGGTCGGCGACCTGCTGGTGTCGTCCGGACTCGGCGGGCGCTATCCGCCCGGCTACCCGGTGGGCAGGATCAACGAGCTGCGTCACCCGGCCGGCGAGAACTTCATGGAAGGCATCGCCTACCCGACCGCCAAGCTCAACCAGGGCCACCAGGCCCTGCTGGTCTGGGCGGAGCGGCCGCAGCAGGCCACCGAGCCCGAGACCACCAGCGACCACGCCGCGGATGCCGCCGGCGGCTCCAACGCCGTCTCCGCACCGAAGCGCGACACCACGCCGCCCGCCGCCCGCAAGCCCGAGCCGCCGCCGAAGAAGCCAGCAGCGCCGGCGACGGCGGTGCCCAAGCCCGCCGCTGCGCCGGCCAAACCCGCCGCAACACCGCCCAAGCCCGCTGCGGCACCGGCCAAACCGGCCCCGGCACCCGCCAAACCGGCCTCGCCGCCGGCTTCGGCGCCAACGCCGGCGCCAACCCCAGCGGTGTACTGATGAACCGCGACAGCAATCCGCTGGTATTCCTGTTCAGCCTGCTGCTGGCCCTGGTGCTGCAGGTGACCGCGCTGCCGGATGCGGTGAGCCCATTCCGGCCGCTGCTGCTGGTGATGACCCTGGCCTACTGGGCGATATACGCCCCGGAAATGCCGGCCCTGGTGGCGGCCTGGCTGCTGGGGCTGTGTTGCGACGTGCTGTACGGCGCGCCGCTGGGACAATATGCGCTGGGGCTGGTGACGGTGGCGTACGTCGCGCGGCGCCTCAGCGGCACGCTGCTGTCGTTCCCGCTGTGGCAGGCCACGCTGGTGCTGGTGCCGGTGTGGGCGCTGTATATCTTCCTGATGTTCTGGATCGACGGCCTGACCCACCACCCCGCCGATCCCTTGCGCCGCTGGCTGCCCCTGATCAGCACCAGCCTGCTGTGGCCGCTGGCCGCCGGCCTGCTGGGCAGCGCGGGCAGCCGCCGCAGCCGTCGCGGCATCCTGCCTTGAGCTTGCGCCCTGGGCCGGGTGGCCGATGAACCGCTACCAGGCGATCAAGGATCTGTGGGAGGAGCGGCGCGCGTTCAGCGGCCGCGTCTATGTCGCCATCGGCCTGTGCGCGCTGCTGCTGGCCTTCCTGGTGCTGCGGCTGGTGCAGCTGCAGGTGGTGCAGCACGAGTACTTCAGCACCCGCGCCGACGACAACCGCATGCGCCTGGTGGCGGTGCCGCCGGTGCGCGGCCTGATCTTCGACCGCAACGGCGCCCTGCTGGCGCACAACCAGCCGTCCTTCGTGCTCAACATCGTGCCGGAGCAAGCCCACAAACTGGACGACACCCTGGCGCGACTGGGCCGTCTGGTGAAGATCAGCGAGCGCGACATGACGCGCTTCCGCGACCGCCTGCACAAGACGCCGCGCTACCGCCCGGTGGCGCTGCGCAGCAACCTGTCCGCCGAGGAAGTGGCGAATTTCGAGATCAACCGCTACGACTTCCGCAACGACGGCGCGGCGGTCGACGCCAGCCTGGTGCGCGCCTATCCCCTGGGCGCGCAGGCTTCGCACCTGATCGGCTACGTCGGCGGCATTTCCGACGCGGACTACGCCACGCTGAACGAGAGCCAATACTCGGGGCTGACCCAGATCGGCAAGTCCGGCGTCGAGAAAAGCCACGAGGACGCGCTGCGCGGCATGCCCGGCAACAAGATCGTCGAGGCCAATGCCGGCGGACGGCCGCTGCGTGAACTGGACTACAAGGGCGGCACCCCCGGCGCCAATCTCTACCTGAGCATCGACGCCCGGCTGCAGTCGGTGGCGGAACAGGCGCTGGGTGAGCTGGACGGCGCGGCGGTGGCGATCGATCCACGCAGCGGCGAGGTGCTGGCCCTGGTATCCAAGCCCGGTTTCGACCCGCAGCTGTTCGTCGACGGCATCGACGGCGCCAGCTACCGCGCCCTGCTGGAAGACCCGGACCGGCCGCTGTACAGCCGCGCCCTGCTCGGCGCCTATCCGCCGGGCTCGACCATGAAGCCCTTCATCGCCGTGGCCGGGCTGATCGCCGGCACGCTCAACCCCGACGCCAAGGTATTCGACCCGGGCTACTTCCAGCTGCCGGGCGGCGAACGCCGCTATCGCTGCTGGAAACGCAGCGGTCACGGCTGGGTCGACCTCAACACCGCCATCCAGAAATCCTGCGACGTGTATTTCTACCAGGCGGCGCTGAACATGGGCATCGACCGTATCGTCAGCGTGCTCGATGGCTTCGGCTTCGGCCGCGTCAGCGGCCTGGACCTGCCGAGCGAGCGCACCGGCCTGCTGCCGACCCGCGCCTGGAAGCAGAAAATGTATCGCCAGGCCTGGTTTCCGGGAGAGACGCTGAATACCGGCATCGGCCAGGGCTACCTGACGGTGACGCCGCTGCAACTGGCCCAGGCCACGGCGCGGCTGGCGATGCACGGCGGCGGCTTCAAGCCGCATCTGCTGCATGCAGTGGAGGACCCGGTCAGCCACGACATCACCGCCGTGCGGCCGGAAGCGCTGCCCCCGGTCGATGCCCGCGACACCGCGGCGTTTGACAAGGTCATCGCGGCGATGGAACTGGTGGCGCTGCCCGGCGGCACCGCCTATGCCGTGTTCAAGGACGCGCCTTACCGCGTCGCCGCCAAAACCGGCACCGCCCAGGTGGCCGGCCTGCGCCAGGACGAAACCGTGGCGGCCAAGCTGGAGACGGTGGCCTACCGGCTGCGCGACCACGCCCTGTTCATCGCCTTCGCCCCGGCGGACGATCCGCAGATCGCGGTGGCGGTGGTGGCCGAACACGCCGGCCACGGCGGCACTTCGGCGGCGCCGGTGGCGCGCGCCCTGATGGACCAGTACCTGCTCGGCCGGGTGACCTACAAGAACCCGGCGACGGCGCCGCTGCCAGTGCCGGCAGTGGACGTGGAAGAGCCGGACGAGGACAGCGACGAACACCCCGATGGCTGGCAGAGCGCCCCCATGCCGAGCCTGCCCGACAGCGGCGCCGTACCGCCGCCGCTATAGCACCAGACCGCAGAGCACAGCCATGACCGTCAACGTCAGCGTCATCTCCTCCGCCCCCAAGCCTGTCGGCAGCTGGGGCGCATGGTTCGCGCGCTGGCACTTCGACCTGGTGCTGGGCCTGCTGCTGATGGCGGTGGCCGGACTGGGCCTGTTCGTGCTCTATTCCGCCACCGGGCAATCGCTCGGCATGGTGATCAGCCAGGCACAACGCCTGGTGCTAGGGCTGGTGGTGATGGTGGTGCTGGCGCAGGCGCCGCCGGAGTTCTACCGCGCCGCCGCGCCCTGGTTCTACGGTTTTTCGATGCTGCTGCTGGTGGCGGTGGCGGTGCTCGGCCAGCACGCCAAGGGCGCGCAGCGCTGGCTCGACCTCGGCGTGATGCGCTTCCAGCCATCCGAGCTGATGAAGCTGGCCGCGCCGATCGCGGTGGCCGCCTATCTGCAAAGCCGCCACCTGCCGCCGAGCTTCGGCACCATCCTGGTCAGCCTGGCGCTGATCATGGTGCCGACGGGCCTGATCGCCATCCAGCCCGACCTCGGCACCGCCCTGCTGGTGGTGACCGCCGGCGTGCTGGCGCTGTTCTTCGGCGGCCTGCGCTGGCGCTGGATCATTCTGGCGGTGGGCGCGGTGGCGGCGGCGGCGCCACTGCTGTGGCTGAAACTGCACGACTACCAGCGCAACCGCCTGCTCACCTTCCTCGACCCGGAGCGCGACCCGCTCGGCGCCGGCTACCACATCACCCAGAGCAAGATCGCCATCGGCTCGGGCGGCCTGTTCGGCAAGGGCTGGTTGATGGGAACGCAGGCCAAGCTCGACTTCCTGCCCGAGGCGCATACCGACTTCATCTTCGCGGTGTATTCGGAAGAGCTGGGCCTGATCGGGGTGATGCTGCTGCTGTTGCTCTACACCGCCATCGTGGTGCGCTGCCTGGTCATCTCGATGCGCGGCCAGGACACCTTCCAGCGCCTGCTCGCCGGCAGCCTGGGCCTGACCTTCTTCATCTATGTGTTCATCAACTGCGGCATGGTCATCGGCCTGGTGCCAGTGGTGGGCGTGCCGCTGCCCCTGGTCAGCTACGGCGGCACCTCGGCGGTGACCCTGCTGGCCGGCTTCGGCATCCTCATGTCGGTGCAGACGCACCGCAAACTGCTGACGAGCTAGTCCAGCATGCGCTTTTTCACTGCCTTCCTGCTGGCCTTCTGCACGGCCGGCGTCGCCGCCGACTACAGCGGCAACACCAAGACACCGCAGCTGCTGCAGACGCTGAAAACCCGCTACGCCTTCTCGCCCGGCGAGCTCGATGACGTCAAGGCTTCGCTAAAACAGGCGCAGTTGCTGCCGCAGCTGATCCACAGCGAGCAGACCAACAAGGAAAAGACGCTGACCTGGGAGGACTACAAGCCGCTGCATGTCACCCCGGCCAACATCGCCAACGGCCTGCGCTTCATGCAGGAACAGAAGAAGTGGCTAGACCT
The DNA here is from genome assembly GCA_028291705.1 of Nevskia sp. GTDB lineage: Bacteria > Pseudomonadota > Gammaproteobacteria > Nevskiales > Nevskiaceae > Nevskia. The sequence continues at coordinate 16,694 of JAQGNS010000254.1, read as the reverse complement.
GGCGCAGGAGCGCTACGGCGTGCCGCCGGAAGTGGTGACCGCGCTGATCGGGGTGGAGACCAAGTACGGCGCCTATACCGGCAAGTTCCGCGTGCTCGATTCGCTCTCCACCCTGGGCTTCGATCACCCGACGCGGGCGCCGTTCTTCTTCGAGGAGCTGACGCAGCTGTTCGTGCTGTGCCGCGACGACCGCTTCCCGCCGACCGAACTGCGCGGCTCCTATGCCGGAGCGATGGGGCTTGCCCAGTTCATGCCCAGCAATTACCGCACCTTGGCGCTGGACTTCGACGGCGACGGGCGCACGGACCTGTGGTCGCCAGCCGACGCCATCGGCAGCGTCGCCAACTACCTGGTGAACTACGACCCGCAGCGCAGCTGGCACCGCGGCCAGGCCCTGTTGGCCGGGGTCGACTCCACTACGCCGCCGTCGGCGGAAGTGGTGCGCAACGCCAAGCTGCCGTCGCAGACCGTCGCTGCCCTGCGCGCCGCCGGCGTGGCGACGCCGGCGGCGCTTCCCGGCGACATGCCGGTGGGGCTGCTGGAACTGAGCCACAACAACGGCACGCCGGAATACTGGATCGCGCTGCCCAATTTCTACGCCGTGATGTCCTACAACCCGCGCGTCTTCTATGCCATGGCGGTGACATCGCTGGCGTACGAGCTGAAACTGGCGGAAGATAGCCAGTGATCGGGCCTGACGTCGCTGCCATGCGCAGCCTCGCCGCCATTGCCTTGTGTTCTATCGCCGGCCTGCTCACCGGTTGCGGCAGCAATGCCGTGCGCCCGGCCCAGGGCGGCCACGCCCGGGCCACGCCGGTCTATCCGGCTCCGACCAACAACCCCAGCCAGGATGGCCCGCCATCGGCGGCGGAGATCCCGGCCAACGTGGCGGACATCCCCGACGCGGTGCCCCTGCCCGAGCCGAGGAGCAGCAGCGGCAACCCCGATTCCTACGAGGTCTACGGCGACCACTACGTCATCCTCAAGGACGCCCGCGGCTACAAGGAGCGCGGCTACGCCTCCTGGTACGGCAAGAAATTCCAGGGCAAGCGCACCTCCAGCGGCGAGCCCTACGACATGTTCAAGATGACGGCGGCACACAAGACGCTGCCGATCCCCTGCTATGCCCGCGTCACCAACATCGACAACGGCAGGAGCGTGGTGGTGCGCATCAACGACCGCGGCCCGTTCCACGAAGGCCGCATCATCGACCTGTCCTATACCGCGGCGGTGAAGCTGGGCAGCCTGGGCAAGGGCTCGATCCCGGTGGAAGTGGAAGCCATCGACCCGAGCATGCCGACGCCCACCGTCCAATACGCCGGCACGCCGCGGCCGCCGGCACCCGCGCCGCAGCAGCAGGCGCCGGCGATGGCGCCGCCGCCACGACCGCCGTCACAACCCATGGCTGTCGCCACTGCCGCCCCACCGCCGCCGACCATGCCGACCACCGTTGCCACGGCTGCGACAACCGCGATCGCCGCCCCGGTGCCGCCGCGGTTGAGCCTGGCCAATACGCTGTCCGCGGCGCCGTCCGCGCCGCCGGTGGTGAGCGTTCCGGCACAGACGGTGTCACCGACCGCGCGCTACCTGCAGGCCGGCCTGTTCAACGATCCGATCAACGCGGTGACCATGCGCGACCAGCTCAACGGCCTGGGCATCGCCAACGTGCAGCTGAAGAACGACACGCGCAACGGCAACGCGGTGAGCCGCGTGCTGATCGGCCCCTTCGTCGACGACGAGTTGCTGGCGGTGGTGCGCAGGCGCCTCAGCGACCTGCAGATGCCCGCCGTCCCCGTAATCGAATAGCGTGATCGAATAGTTAGTTTCCCCTGTCCCCGTGAAGTAAAATGCGCATGCATTCCTTCTTCCCGCAGTACCTCCCTCCAAGTTGAACGGCTCCCAGTCGATGAATCTCAAATCCGGCCTGCTCGGTATCGTTATCGCCCTTTTCTCCCTTTCCGGCGCCGCCCGCGCCGCCGCGCCCGATCCGCCTCCGATCGACGGCAAGGCCTATGCGCTGCTCGATTTCCAGAGCGGCGAGATCATCGCCAGCCTCAACCCCGACCTGCATGTCGAGCCGGCCAGCATCACCAAGGTGATGACGGTCTACATCGCCTTCGACATGATCAAGCAGGGCCGCCTCAAGCTCACCGATACCGCGTTGGTCAGCCAGAAGGCCTGGGCCGAGGGCAAGGATTCCAGCGAATCGCGCATGTTCCTGGACCTGGGCAGCCGCGTCACCATCGAGGACCTGCTGCGCGGCATCATCATCGTCTCCGGCAACGACGCCAGCGTGGCCCTGTCCGAGCACATCGCCGGCAGCGAGGACGCCTTCGCCCAGATCATGAACCAGTACGCGCAGAAGCTGGGCATGACCAACACCCACTTCGTCGACGCCAGCGGCATGCCCAACGAGCAGCACTACACCAGCGCGCACGACCTGGTGACGCTGGCCAGTGCCCTGATCCGCAACTTCCCGGAGGACTACAAGTATTTCTCCGAGCGCGAGTTCAAGTACGGCGTGGCCAAGCCGCAGCCGAACCGCAACGGCCTGCTGGAGAAGGACCCGACGGTGGACGGCATCAAGACCGGCCACACCGAAGCCGCCGGCTACTGCCTGCTGGCCTCGGCCAAGCGCGACGGCCGCCGCCTGATCTCGGTGGTGATGGGCGGCAAGAGCTGGGCCTACCGCGAGCAGGCCAATCTGGAACTGCTCAACTACGGTTTCCGCAACTTCGACACCGCCAGCGTGCTCGGCGCCGCGGCGCCGGTGCAGAGCGTGCACGTCTACAAGGGCGCGGACACGGAAGTCGGTATCGGCACGCTGGACCCGACCTACCTGTCCCTGCCGGCCGGCGAGAAGAGCCAGCTGCAGGTGCAGCCGCAGATCAGCGGCAAGCTGATTGCCCCGCTGACCGCCGGCCAGAAAGTCGGCGAAGCCACCATCCTGCTCGCCGGCAAGCCGCTCAAGACGGTGCCGTTGGTGGCGCTGAAGGACGTTCCGGCCGGTGGCTTCTGGCACCGCCTGGTCGACCAGATCAAGCTCTGGCTGGGGCTGTAAAGCGAGCGCGAGGAAATTTGAAAGGCGGCCGGCCGGCCCTATATTGGATCGCATGGAAACCAAGACCTCCGAAGTTGTCGGCCTCGTCTACCCCTGCTCCTTCCCGGTGAAGGTCTTCGTCCGTCCCGACGACGCAGTCGAAGGCCGACTGCAGACGCTGGTACGCGGCCACCTCCAGCCCGAAGCCGGGCTCGAGGTGGAGCGCCGCACCTCGGCCAACGGCAAGTACCTGTGCCTGACGCTGATTTTCGTGGCCGAGGACGAGGCGCACCTGACCCGCATCACCAAGGCCATCAGCGCCGATCCCAGCGTGGTGCTGTCCCTGTAAATGGAAGCCATGGCGCAGGGCGGGACGCTGCTGCGCCGGATGGGCCTGCGCGATTACAGTGAAACCTATGCGCTGATGCGGGATTTCACCGCCAGCCGTGACGCGGCGGCGGCGGACGAGGTGTGGTTCCTGGAGCATCCGCCGGTGTTCACCCAGGGCCAGGCCGGCAAGCCGGAGCATGTGCTGGCGCCTGGCGCCATTCCCATCGTGCAGAGCAACCGCGGCGGCCAGGTCACCTACCACGGGCCGGGCCAGGCGGTGGTGTACGTGCTGCTCGACCTGCACCGGCTCGGCTATGGCGCCCGCGAATTGGTGCGGCGGCTGGAGCAGGCGATGCTGGATACCCTGGCCGGCTACGGCATCGCCGCCCGGGCCCGCGCCGACGCGCCGGGGGTCTACGTGGAGCGCGACTGGCCCGGCGGCGTCACTGAAATGCGAAAAATCGGCTCGCTCGGCCTGCGGGTCAGCCGCGGCTGCAGCTATCACGGCATCGCGCTGAACGTGAATATGGACCTGGAGCCCTTCGAGCGCATCAATCCCTGCGGGCTGGCCGGCATGCGCATGACCCAGGTGGCCGAACTCGGCGGCCCGGCCTCGGTGGCCGAGGTGGTGCGCAGCCTCGAACCCTGCCTGCTGAATAATCTGGGCCTTGCGTCACACTGATTCGGTCGGAACCGTGGAACCAAGCGGTCCGGAGCGCCTCTAACGCGGTGTCAATCGCGTAGAATGACGCAGCTACGGTAGTCTCCGCATCCACGGCCCGCATACCCAGCCCCGCGCATCCCAAATATCCCGGCTTTCCAGTCCCATGACCCCGACCGGCCAAGAGATTCTCGTGCGCGTGCGCGACCTGCGCTTCGCGTTCGGCCCGCGCGTGATCTACGACGGGGTGGATATCGACATCCCGCGCGGCAAGGTCACCGCCATCATGGGACCCAGCGGCACCGGCAAGACCACCCTGCTGCGCCTGATCGGCGGCCAGTGGCGGCCGCAGTCGGGCACCGTCGAGTTCGACGGCGCGGATGTGCACAAGCAATCGCGCAGCCAGCTGTTCGAACTGCGCAAGCGCATGGGCATGCTGTTCCAGAACGGCGCCCTGCTGACCGATCTGACGGTCTTCGAAAACGTCGCCTTCCCCCTGCGCGAGCACTCCGACCTGCCCGACAGCATGATCCGCGACGTGGTGCTGATGAAGCTGGAAGCGGTGGGCCTGCGCGGTGCGGCCGATCTCTACCCGGAGCAGATCTCCGGCGGCATGTCGCGGCGCGTGGCGCTGGCCCGCGCAGTGGCGCTGGAACCGGCGCTGGTGATGTACGACGAGCCCTTCACCGGCCAGGACCCGATTTCCATGGGCGTGCTGATGCGCCTGATCCGCACCCTCAACGAGGCCCTCGGCCTGACCTCGATCCTGGTCTCGCACGACGTGGAGGAGGTGCTGTCGATCTCCGACTACGCCTACGTCATCGCCGGCGGCAAGGTGCTGGCGCACGGCACACCTGAAGCGATCCGTACCAGTGAGTCCCCGATGGTGCGGCAGTTCCTCGACGGCAAGCCGGACGGCCCGGTGCCATTCCACTACAAGGCCGCGCGCGACTACGCCGCCGACCTGCTCGGAGATGCCGCCGCATGAGGCTGCTCGGCATCATCAGCGAATTCCTGCGTGGCCTCGGCGAAGCCACGCTGTTCCTGTTCACCATGATCGCCGCGCTGCCGGCGGCGCTGCTGCGGCCGCGGCTGGTAGCGCAGCAGTTGTACATGATCGGCGTGCTGTCGCTGATCATCGTCGCCATCTCCGGCTCGTTCATCGGCATGGTGCTGGCGCTGCAGGGCTACCGCACGCTGGCCCAGTTCGGCGCCTCCTCGGCGCTCGGCGTGGTGGTGGCTTTCGGCGTGATCCGCGAACTCGGGCCGGTGGTGACGGCGCTGCTGTTCGCCGGGCGCGCCGGCTCCTCGCTGGCCGCCGAGATCGGCCTGATGAAGGCCACCGACCAGCTCTCCGGCATGGAAATGATGGCGGTGGACCCGATCAAGCGGGTCATCGCGCCGCGCTTCCTCGCCGGCATCATCGCCATGCCGCTGCTGGCCTCGATCTTCGCGCTGATGGCCATCGGCGTGGCCGGCGGCCACCTCGTCGGGGTGGAAGTGCTGGGCGTGGACGACGGCTCCTATTGGTCGCAGATCCACAGCGGCCTGCACCCGCACGATATCTTTGAAAGCCTGATCAAGAGTTTCGTATTCGGCGTGGCGGTGAACTGGATCGCCTTGTACCAGGGTTACCATGCGGCGCCGACCTCGGAAGGCGTGTCGCGCGCCACCACCTCCACCGTGGTGGTGTCCTCGCTGGCGATCCTGGCGCTGGATTTCATCCTGACCGCGTTCATGTTTCGGTAATCCTTTGGTAATGGCTCAGTAAGGTTTCCGCTGGCCGGGCGTTCGGCCCCGGCAAGTGCCCCGAATCGGGGCGTAGAGTTGAGGATTCGGATTTATGCAATCGAGAACACTGGAAATACTGGTCGGCTTCTTCGTCTGCCTTGGCGTGGCGGCGATCTTCCTGCTGACCTTCCGCGTCGCCAGCCTGGACACGGTGGGGACCGGCAGCAACAACTACCGCATCACCGCCCGCTTCGACACCATCGGCGGCCTCGCCAGCGGCGCCTCGGTGAGGATGGCGGGCGTCAAGATCGGCCGGGTCAAGGGCATCACTATCGACCCAACCAGCTTTCAGGCGGTGACCACTCTTGAAATCGACGGACGTCAGTCCAATATTCCCCAGGACTCGACTGCCAAGATCCTGACCTCCGGCCTGCTCGGCGAGCAATACGTAGGCCTGGAACCGGGCGGCGACGACAAGGCACTCAAGAACGGCGACGAGATCAAGTTCACCCAGTCGGCTTTCGTACTGGAGAACCTGATCGGCCAGTTCCTGACCTCGATGACGCAGAAAGACAATAACCAGGGCAGCTCGCAACCGCAGAACGCCGCGCAGCCGGCGCCTACACCGGCGCCGAAATCAAAGTAAGGAGTCGTCACCCATGATCAAACTTCTCACCCGCCCCCTTCTGGCGCTCGCGCTGGCCGTTACGGCGTCGCTGGGCGTGTCCGCCCGGGCGGACACGGCGCCGGCGCAGGCCCCCGACGTGGCGCTGAAGACCACCACCGACCAGATCCGCGGCATGATCAAGGATCATTACGCCGAGTACAAAGCCGACCAGCCGAAGTTCTACCAGGCGGTGAACGACGTGGTGGTGCCGCGCTTCGACGTGCCGGGCATCGCCAAGGCCGTGCTGGGGCTCAACTACCGCAACGCCACGCCGGACCAGCGCACGCGCTTCGCCACAGCGTTCAAGGACATGCTGGTACACAGCTATGCCAACGCCATGCTCGACAACTACAAGTCGGTCAGCATCAACTGGATGCCGCCGCGCATGCTCAATCCGACCGAGGCCGCGGTCAACACCTCGCTGTCGCGCGACAACGGCCAGTCCTACGCCATCGGCTTCCGTGTGCACGTGGTCGACGGCGAGTGGAAGATTCTCGACATCAACGTCGAAAACGTGTCGCTGGTGCTGAATTTCCGCACCCAGCTCAATGCCGAGATCAAGCGCACCAGTCTCGACGACGTGATCGCCCGCATGCAGAATGGCCAGTTCAAATCGGATTCGAACGCGAACGCCTCGCAGCCGAAAGCGAATTGAACCAGGCAAAGGAACAACAGCCGTGACCACGGGCCAGGGCGCGCTTCAGGGCGAACTCGATTTCACGCGGGTGCCGCAGCTGCTGGCACAGGCGGAAGCATTGGGCGCCGGCGGCACGCTGGAGCTGGGCGGCGTCAGCAACGCCGATAGCGCCGGCTTGGCGTTGTTGCTGGAATTGAGCCGGCGCAGCAAGGCCCGGGGCAAGCATCTGAGCATCCGTGGTGCCAACGAGCAGATCGTGCAGCTCGCGCGGTTCTTCGGTCTCGACAAAATTTTGCGGTTCGAATAGGGAGCTTCATATGGGCAGAATGCATCGTTACTGCTCCATCGCCGTCGCCGTGCTGCTGGCCAGTTGCGCCCACCATCCGGCGGACGACCCGGCCGATCCGCTCGAACCGGTCAACCGGGCGATGTGGACCTTCAACTCGAAGGCCGACCAGTACGTGCTCAAGCCGGCGGCCAAGAGCTACGTCGCCGTCACCCCGGGCTGGGCGCGCGAAGGCGTCACCAACTTCTTTTCCAACCTGGTCTACCCGACCACCATCGTCAACGATTTCTTCCAGGCCAAGTTCAGCCAGGGCGCGTCCGATACCGGCCGCTTCGTGGTCAACAGCCTGTGGGGCATCGGCGGCCTGATCGACGTCGGCAACCGCGTCGGCCTGCCCAAGCACGACGAGGATTTCGGCCAGACCCTGGGCTACTGGGGCGTGGGTGAAGGCTGGTACCTGATGATTCCCTTCATGGGGCCCAGCGACAACCGCGACATCGTGGGCAAGGGCGTGGACATCTTCACCGCGCCGGCCCATTACATCCCCGGCCGCTACGACCTGCCCCACTACCTGGTCGACTACGTCCTCAACAGCGTCAACATCCGCGCCAATGCGCTGCCCTCGGACAGCCTGCTGGAATCGCAGTTCGACACCTACCTGTTCATCCGCACCGCCTACCTGCAGCATCGGCAGGCGCTGGTCTATGACGGCAACCCGCCGCCGGAAGATCTCGGCCTGAGCGACTACGGCGACGACAGCAGCACCGCCGCACCGGCGCCCGCGCCGGTGGTGCCGGGGCAGCAGACGCCGACGAAGAGCAAGTAGCTTTCGTTATAGCTTATAGCTTCAAGGCAGTGCAGCGCCTTGAAGCTTCTTACTCTGAAACCTCGGTGTACGCGCTTGCACGCGGGTCATTGACCGCGCTGCCTGAAACCCCGGTTCCGCCCTGATGGCGGGTTACTTTTCTTTGGGTTTCGCCCAAAGAAAAGTGGCTCGCCGCAGGCGAAAACTCCGCCAAGCCGTTCAGGAGGATCCGGCGCGCGCGTAAGCGCACGCTGCGAAACTTCAGAGTCGATCAGAACCGAGAGGCCAGATCCTTCGCTACGCTCAGGATGACAGCAAAGCGAAACTGGATTCCCGCCTGCGCATGAATGAGTGAGTATCTTTCGAACAATGATCATCCCGCCGCAGGCAACGCATACAAAGGCACCGCCTCCGCAAACCCCTTCACCACAACCGCCTCCCGCGCCTCCAGCGGCACCTCCATCGCCAGTTCACGCGTGCGCCCATCCACTAGAATCTCCCCATCCGCCGCCTGCTCGCACAGGCGCGAGGCGAGATTCACCGCCGGGCCCACCGCGGTGTATTCCAGGCGCGACGCGGACCCGATGACACCGACGGTGACGAACCCGCTGGCCACGCCAATGCCGATGCCAAGCCGGTGTTCCTCGCTGCTCCAGCGGTGCGTCACTTCCCGCGCCGCTTCGCGCACGCCACGCGCGATGGCCAGGCCGACGGCGGCATGGTTGGACATGGGAAGGGGCGCACCGACCAGGATCAGGATGCCGTCGCCGGCGTAGTCCTTGATGGTACCGCCATAGGCGGCCACCACCTCGCCCACCGCGTCGTAGTAATCGCGCAACACCTGGATCACGCGTGAAGACGGGTGTGCCTGTGCATAGGCGGTGAAGCCGCGCACGTCGCTGACCACCACGGTGATCTCCAGGTAGTTCTGCTTCATCGCGCCGGCAAGGCCGCGCTCGCGCACCAGCGAGGCCACCTGCGACGACAGGAAACGCGACAGGAACTGCCCGCGCTGCCCCTGCAGCACGTGGTACTGCACCGAACCGACCAGGAAGATCATCTCGCCGCACAGCACGGTGATGGAAGCAAACTCCACCCGCAGCACAAAGCCGGCCATGAAGAACGGCGTGGACAGACCCAGGGCCAGCAGGCGCACCCGCTCGGCGCGGTCGGGACGCCGGTTGAGCACCAGCGCACCGGAGAACAGGGCGGCGCCGGCGGAGAGCAGGATGGGCACGGCGAACAGCCAGAAGCCGGGCTTGTACAGGACGCTGGTGTTGCTGGCGGCGAACAGGAAATCACGCGAGCGTATGTCCGGGTAGAGCAGCGACAGCACGCAATACGTCACGGCGGCCAGCTGGCCGAGACGCAAGGTGTAATCGCCGACGCGGACATCCAGCTCCCCGGCCGGCAGGGTGCGGCGCACACGCAGCACGAATTCCAGCACGGCGACCAGGGCCGCCCCTTCCGGCAGGGCCAGCCAGCCGGGCATCACGGCGCCGGGGGTCACGCCAAACAGGAAGCCGACATTGGCGGCGATGGCCACGCCGATGAACACCAGGGTCAGCGCCAGCGCGCGCGAGGTGGGCGAACGGTAGTCGGCGGAGATGAAGGCCAAGGCCATGCCCAGCGCAACGAGCGCAACCATCACGCTGGGAACAATGGAAGTCATGCCTGTTCGGCTGGCTGAGGGTGGTGTCACATTATCCCGGAAATCCGGTGCCGGGGCCGCAATCCCCGTCCCGGCCGCCCGGCGCGCGGTTCTGCGCAATCTCGGCAGCGGGGCCGCCGGGGGTACCGTCGATCCGCGCATGGCGGCGCGGCCACACCGTTCGTCTGCCAATCGCCACCGTTGACTCCCCGTTCAGGCGACGCTTCTTCCGCTCATCACGCCTCGGCATACGCCCATCGGTAGCGGCGCCGCAGCGGGCGGGAAAAGCAGTCTCCTGTCCCCCACAGCCGCACCGCCCAGGGTATTCGCGAAAGCAACAACGAACAGACATGAACGGAACCTACGATCTCTCACTGGTCATCGCCTCCTACTGCGTGGCGGCCTTCGCCTCGTACGCGGCGCTGGACCTGGGCGGCCGTATCGCGCTGTTCGACGGCGCCCGCGAGCGCTTCTGGCTGTTTGCCGGCGCGCTGGCCATGGGCACCGGCATCTGGGCCATGCATTTCGTCGGCATGAAGGCCTTCCGGCTGCCGGTGGAGATCACCTACGATCTCGGCCTCTCCGTGTTGTCCTGGGTCGCCGCCATCGCTGTTTCGCTGCTGGCGCTCTACATCATCAGCCGCAGCCAGCTGACCCTGCCGGGCATCGTCGCCGGAGCGCTGGTGATGGGCGCCGGCATCTGCCTGATGCATTACAGCGGCATGTGGGCGATGCGCATGCAGCCGGGCGTCAGCTACGACCCGCTGCTGTTCGCCGCATCCGTGGCCATCGCGGTGCTCGCTTCGGCGGCGGCCCTGTTCATCTCCTTCTCGGTGCGGCGCCTGCCCGACGGGCGCGTGGTGCCGGCCAAGATCGCCGCGGCGTTGGTGATGGCCCTGGCCATCTGCGGCATGCACTACACCGGCATGGCCGCCACCCGCTTCACCAGCGGAGCGCTGTGCGCCGCCGGCAACCTGCTCGGCGGCGACTGGATGGGCCTGCCGGTAGCACTGATCACCGGGGGACTGCTGGTCGCCGTGCTGCTGCTGGCGCGGATGGATGCGCGCGCCATGGCGGAACGCCGCCGTATCGAGAAGCGCCGCCTCGAATCCGAGCGCGTCCGCCGCCTGGCCTACTACGACACCATCAGCGGCCTGCCCAACCGCAGCTTGTTCAACGAAACCCTGCTGAAACAGCTGATCACCGTCAGCGGCAGGACGCCGCCGCCGTTCGTCGTGCTCTATGGCGAAATCCGCGGCTACCGCGCCCTGGTGGAAAAGATCGGCCAGGACCGCGTCAACCTGATCATGAAGACGCTGGCCGGTCAGCTGACGCCGGTGCTGCGCGAAGGCGACCTGCTGGCGCGCCTGTCGCACGACGGCTTCGTCTTCCTGCTGCGCCAGCACACCGACCGCAGCATCGATACGGCGATGGCGCAGGTGCATGCACTGCTGGACAACCCGGTGCCTTGCGAGAGCCAGCGCTTCAGGCTGGTCTGGGGCGTGGGCAGCAGCCGCTACCCGGAAGGCGGCAATTCGACGCAGGCGCTGATCCGCGCCGCGATGAAATTGCAGCGCGAAGTGGGTAACGAGCCCCGGCTCGTCCCGCCGGCGACGCAAGGAAAGATTTCTGTACTCGGTGCGGCCTGACCGCCGCATCGCTCAACGGTCCCTGAGCCTTGGGCTGCGAAGAACTCCGGTTCCAGCAACCCATTTTCCCGGATCGTCCAGTTCAGCCCGGCGCGGAAGTCCGCACCGGCACGGCCCTGAGCCTTGGGCCGCGAAGAACGCTTCGGCGTTCCAGCGGCTCATTTTTTAGGACCTCGGATTTTAGGATATTGATTCAGCCCGCGGCGGAGGTCCGCTGCGGCACGGCCCTGAGCCTTGGGCTGCGAAGAGCGCTTTACGTGTTCCAGCAGCCCATTTTTTAGGACCGACCCATCAGCCCGGCGCGGAGCATCCGCACCGGCACGACCCTGAGCCTTGGGCCGCGAAGAACGCTTCGGCGTTCCAGCGGCTCATTTTTTTTGCCCGTCGTGCAGATCGCAAACAGCTAGCTGCCGGTCGTTTCCTGCTCTTCCAGATCCGCCTCGAACAGCTGCTCCAGCTCCTTCGACGCTTCCTTCGCGGTCTGGATCAGCTGCTGCTCGTCGCGATGGATCGCCTGCTGCTTGAGCAGGGTGTCGTGGTCGTGGCGGCGGAAACGGGCGATATCGCGCGCGATGCGATCGTCCGCCTCGCCCAGGGCGCGGAGTAATTCTCCGGTCATCTCCAGGCTGGAGCCATAGGCGCGGCGGATCACGTCGGTGACGCCCAGGTCCATCAGCTGCATGGTATGGGCGCGGTCGCGCGCCACCGCGAAGATGCGCAGGTGCGGGAAATTGCGCCGCACCATCTCGGTAATGCGCAGGGACTCCTCCACGTCGGCGATGGCCAGCACGAAGAAGCGGGCCTTGTCGGCCTTGGCGGCGCGCAGCACTTCCATGCGGCCGGCATCGCTGTAGAACACGGTGCTGCCGAACTGGCGCACGAAGTCGACGTGCTGCCAGTTGCGCTCGAGCACGGTGTAGGGAATCTTCTTCAGGCGCAGCATGCGGCCGAAAATCTGGCCGAAGGGGCCGAAGCCGGCGATGATGACGTCGTTCTCCGGCGCGTCGATCTCGTCGAACGGACGGCCCTCCTCGGATTCGCGGCTGCCGAAGCGCGCCATCAGCGCATACAGCGGCGGCGTGGCGATCATCGACAGGGTCACCGTCACCACCAGCGCGTCAGCGGTGCGCTGATCGAAAATGGCCGCGCTGCGTGCCAGCGCGAACAGCACGAAGGCGAATTCGCCGCCCTGCGACAGCGCCACCGCCAGGGCCCGTGACGGACCCGCCGGCAAGCCGTAGCCACGGCCGACCAGATACAGCACCAGGATCTTGATGATCACCAGGACCCCCACGCCCTCCAGCACGCGCAACGGGTCCTGGGCGATGAAACCGATGTTGGCGGACATGCCCACCGCCATGAAAAACAGGCCCAGCAACAGGCCCTTGAACGGCTCGATGTCCGCCTGCAGCTCGTAGTGGTATTCGGAATCGGCCAGCAGCATGCCGGCGAGGAAGGCGCCGAGCGAGGCGGACAGGCCCACCGCGCTCATGCCCAGCGCGGTGCCGGTGACGGTGAGCAGGGCGGCGGCGGTGAAGATCTCCGGTACCTGGGTGGCGGCGAGGATGCGCAGCACCGGGCGCAGCAGGTAGCGGCCGAGGAAGACCACGAAGGCCAGTGCGGCGCCGGCCTTGGCCGCGCCGACCCAGAACGGTGCGCCGTCGTGCACCGCCTGGCCCTGGGAGGTGAGGAAGGGCAGCAGGGCCAGGAAGGGGATCACCGCGAGGTCCTGGAACAGCAGGATGGCGAAGGCGGCGCGGCCGTGCCGGTCGGTCAGTTCCTTGCGCTCGCCCAGCAGCTGCAGCACGAAGGCGGTGGAGGACATGGCCAGGCCGAAACCGATGACGATCGCCGCCGGCATGGACTGGTGATAACGCCACAATGCCCAGCCCGCCAGCACCGCGGCGGTCAGCAGTACCTGCGCGCCGCCCAGGCCGAATACGGCCGTGCGCAGGCGCCACAGACGGCTGGGCTGCAGCTCCAGGCCGATCACGAACAGCAGCAGCACCACGCCGAACTCGGAGAAATTCAGGATCTCCTCGACCCGCGAGATCAGGCCCAGGCCCCAGGGCCCGACGGCAATGCCGGCCGCAAGGTAGCCCAGCACCGAGCCGAGGCCGAAGCGCTTGAACAACGGCACCGCGATGACCGCGGCAAGGAGAAGCAGGGCAATGTCTGCGAGCATCGGTTAAATTTGGATTCGGTTTAAGGCAGTGTTGAGGCTGTATGAGGTCGCTTTGGGGCTGTTGAAAGATTCCGCGACAAAAAATACCGGGCTCGACTTCCAGCTTGCTTCTTCTCGTTACGCTCAAGGAAGGGACTCGATGCGTACGTTTCTTAACATAGTTTGCGCCCTCGGGGTGCTGCTGTCTGCGGCCTGCAGCACGGCGCCGGACAGAAAGGACGCGCCCGAGGCCTGCCTGCCGGCGGGCACCACCGGCGGCACCGTCGCCGGTCCCTGGGGCTTCGCCGGGTCCATGCGCAACGGCCTGGCGCCAGCCAATCCCAGGGATGTTGCCGTGACCGGCACCAGCGTGGCCCCGGTCACCGCGCCCGGCGCAGGGGTGACCGATACCGCCCCGGTAATGGCGACGGCGCCGGAAGCACCGGGCGTCCCCGGCGCACCGGCTCCGGAGCACAAGCACGACGCGCTGCAGCCCGATACCGACCCCTACCAGATCGTCTCCGCCGGCAAGGGCCTGTCCCTGCACAAGCCAATGTACATCCTGCCGGCCACGTATTCAGAGGACTACCACGGCCGCAGGACCGAGATGCTGTTCCAGATCAGTCTGAAGCAGCGCCTGTTCGGTATACCGCTCTATGTGGCCTATACGCAGAAGTCCTTCTTCGACATCTACGACACGCCCGATTCCAAGCCGTTCCGCGAGAGCGACTACAACCCGGAGCTGTTCTACCGCTATATCCCCACCGACCGCGAGAAATGGTTCCACCTCGGGGCGGACGTCGGCATCGAGCACGAGTCCAACGGCAAGGGCCTGCCCGATTCGCGCAGCTGGAATCGCCTCTACTTCGCGCCGTTCCAGGCCGCGGGCGATCACCTGATCTACTGGAAATGGTGGTGGCGCCTGCCCGAGGACAAAGGCAAGGCACGCACCGACCCGACCCGCGACGACAACCCGGATATCACCAGTTACTTCGGCTACAGCGAACTGCATTACGAGCAGCAGTTGTTCAACAAGCACTTGGCCAACGCCATGTTCCGCTGGAATCCGGTGACCGGGCATGGCGCGGCCAGCCTGCTCTACACCATTCCCAACAGTGCCAGCGATCCGGCCTTCTTCTGGACCTTCTCCTTCTTTCAGGGCTATGGTGAAAGCCTGATCGACTATAACCATTCCATCACCCGCGTCGGCATCGGCGTTTCCATCGCGCGCTGACACCGGACCTTCATTCACGGATCGTAGATTCAAAAAATCCAACGAGGAGCACTGTATGCACGGCACAGACAGACACCCGAAGATGCTCAAGGCGCTCAACCCGACGCTGAAGGTCATGCACAAGGGCCATCGGCCCGAATGGCTGATCGGGCAGACCATGATGGACCACGCGGTGAAGGCGATCCGTGCCCGCGCCCACCTGGAGCGCGGCTACGACATTCCCTACCTCGCCGGCTACAGCCTGGACGGCCACACCATCTTCATCGACCGCCACATGCCGAAGAGCTTCATCTACCGCAAGCGCAAGGTGCTCACCGATCGCTTCCTGATCGTGCACGAAGCGGTGGAGAAGTCGCTGATCCAGCTGCTCGGCATGCATTACCTGCATGCGCACCAGATCGCCCTGCATGCCGAGCAGGCCGCGGTGCGCGCTGAGGGCATCACTTGGGAAGCGTATGACGCCTTCATGCAGGACTACATCAAGGTCATCGGCGACGAGGATCTGACCCGGGTGCCCGACACCCTCGACCTCACGCCCTACCGCGACTTCCACGATACCGAGGAGCTGAAGAAGATGAAGGCCGGCATGTGGCCCTGCCCGAACTTCGAGCCCAAGCACAAGGTGCATATCGCCGGGCTGCAGCAGCCGAAGGTCCAGGTGAGCGCGCCGGAATAACTGGGCTGCCGGGAAGGCGGACGAACGGTAGCCCGGGAGGTGTGCGACGCTTCACGGGCGACGGGTCACTTTGGGTCCATCCTGTCCGTTCGCGGCCCCCTTGCAAACCCGCCGGCCGCCTCCATGAATCGGGTTGCGGTACCGATCCGTCGTACGATTGAACATATGCGCCGGACCGCCGGTCATAGTTCGGCATACGACCCGGTCCGATAATCCAGTGGAGCTGGCCCGGCGATACTCTCGCCGCACCCGCCGACATCAGCAGGAACCCACGATCCGCCCACGGCCCGCCTTCAAGGGCTGACGCGGATCGGCGGCCAAGCAGGAGGCAGCAATGACCACCGCAGTCTGGAATGGGGTAGTGATCGCGGAATCCGACGACACCATCGTCGTCGAGGGAAATCACTATTTCCCGGTGGGGTCGGTCAATGCCGATTACCTCAAGCCGAGCGACACCACCACCGTGTGCCACTGGAAGGGAACGGCAAGCTACTACACCGTTTCTGCCAACGGCAGTGAGAGCAAGGATGCCGCCTGGTATTACCCGACGCCGTCCGATGCCGCCGCGCAGATCAAGGACCGGATCGCGTTCTGGCGGGGCGTCAAGGTCAAGTAGACCCGGGGACTCCACCATGGACGCAGGGAAGCTCGAACCAGGTCTGGCGTTGCGCGTGTCCGGCGCGGCCTTGCGCGAGCGTTACCACGCGGTGCGCGCGCGCACCGAAGCCCTGGCGGCGCGGCTGTCGCCGGAGGATCAGCAGGTGCAGTCCATGCCGGACGCGAGCCCGACGAAATGGCATCGCGCGCATACGACGTGGTTCTTCGAGACCTTCCTGTTGCTGCCGCACCAGCCCGGCTACCGCCCGTTCCACGAGCGCTTCAGCCACCTGTTCAATTCCTACTACGAAGCGGTGGGTGTACGCATCGCCCGCGCCTCGCGCGGCATGGTGACGCGGCCGACGGCGGATGAGATCACGGCGTATCGCGCACATGTAGACGCGGCGATGGCCGCGCTGCTGGAGCACTGCACGCCGGCGATCGCCGCGCTGGTGGAACTGGGCCTGAACCACGAGCAGCAGCACCAGGAGCTGCTGCTCACCGACATCAAGCACGCCTTCTCCATCAATCCGCTGCATCCCGCTTACAGCGCGGCGACTGCAACT